>JAJQAI010000265.1 GCA_021203915.1 Prevotella sp.
GAAGAATCGAGGTTATATGCGGCTCTATGTTCTCCGGAAAGACAGAAGAACTTATCCGACGTCTTAAAAGAGCAAAGATTGCTCGTCAAAAAGTTGAAATTTTCAAACCTGCCATAGATACGCGCTATTCTGATGAAGATGTGGTGAGCCATGATAATAATTCCATAGTTTCAACGCCAGTTGAGGCTTCACAATCAATTCTGCTTCTATCCTCAGAAATGGATGTTGTTGGTATTGATGAGGCTCAGTTTTTTGATGATGGATTAGTAGATGTTTGTAATAATCTAGCAAACAAAGGCGTTAGAGTTATTGTTGCTGGTTTAGATATGGACTTCCGTGGCGTGCCATTTGGACCTATCCCCATGCTGTGCGCTATTGCAGACGAAGTAACAAAGGTTCACGCCGTTTGTGTTAGGTGTGGAGCCTTAGCCTATGTGAGCCATCGCCTTATAGATAGTGAAAAACGTGTTATACTTGGGGAAAGAGAAGAGTATGAGCCCCTTTGTAGGGAGTGCTATCTTAAAACCCTTAAAAATAAAGAGTAGATAATATAAATTATAGTCTTTTTTTGAAAAGCTTAATTAGAAATGGCGGAAAATAAAATAACTTTTGATAAGTTCGTACGTTGGGTTCTTATCGGCATCGCTGTTGTTGCCGTACTTTATGTTATCAACTATTTAAGTGGTGTGCTATTGCCATTTTTTGTGGCTTGGTTACTTGCTTATTTGCTATATCCACTAGTTAGGTTTGTTCAGTATAAAATGCATGTGCCAACTAGACCTTTATCTATTATTGTTACGCTCCTTTTTGTCATTGCCATTATTGCAGGTATCTTCTATCTTATAATACCTCCAATGATTGACCAGTTTGGCAAACTTAAGGATTTAATCTCCGTCTACTTAGAGCAAAAGGTTCATGTTGCAAATGTTCCTGATGCTATTAATTATTTTCTTCATGACAACTTTAGCACTATAGGCCAAGTCGTTGAAAGCAAAGATATTGCAGATGCTATTAGAAGCCTAGCGCCTAAAATTTTTAGCGTCTTAGGACATACAGCAAGTGTAATTATTAGTATTGTTGCATCTCTTATTACACTTCTATACATGTTTTTCATTCTACTTGATTATGAGTATCTTTCATCAAATTGGATTAGGATATTTCCTAAAAAACTCCGTCCATTTTGGAAGGAACTCATGAATGATGTAGAGCGTGAACTTAATAATTATGTTCGTGGTCAATCACTCGTTGCACTCACCATGGGAATACTTTTCTGTATAGGTTTTACCATTATCGATTTCCCTATGGCCATTGGTCTTGGCATATTGATAGGAATACTAGATTTAGTTCCTTATCTACATGTTTTTGCTCTTATTCCAACGATATTCCTTGCTTTATTAAAAGCTGCAGATACGGGTCATAATTTTTGGATAATCCTCCTATGTGCTGTTGCGGTGTTCTGCATAGTTCAAGTCATAATTGATATGGTTGTAACCCCTAAAATTATGCGTAAGGCTATGGGACTCAACCCTGCAATTATTTTATTGTCACTTTCTGTTTGGGGTACGTTATTAGGCTTTATAGGCCTTATTATAGCCCTTCCATTAACCACAATACTTATTGCTTATTATCAACGATACGTTACTAAGGAAGGTGAGCAGATTGAGCAAATTAAAGAACAACTCGTCGAGCAAATTCAAGAAAGTGAGGAAAGTGAGGATGGTGAGTGAAGAAAAATTGGCATAAGTTTTGCTTTTCAGCAAAAAAGGCATACCTTTGCACTCGCTTTTTTTAGTTGTCACCTTGATAATCTTTTCAAAAAAAGCTTTGATCCGCTAGCTCAGTAGGTAGAGCACAACACTTTTAATGTTGGGGTCTTGGGTTCGAACCCCAAGCGGATCACCCAAATAAATCCTAAATGTCTTATTTCAAGCGTTTAGGTTTTTTTATTTTATCTTCTTCCAAAGATGAGCGCATATTGGAATGTCAAGCATTTGAAAGGCTCTAACAACTGCAAGGAAACTTCGCCAACAATTTCGCAAGTTGATTTATAAGCAATAAAATCGTAAGAAAGACTCACGCAAGGAAACTTTGCCTGTGAGTTCTCTAAATTTCTGCATTACCATGCAAGATGAGCAACTTGCTGCTTTATAAAAATGAAGGACATGACAAATCCATAATGGATGGTGCATTAGTGAGGATAAAGAAAAGAATTCTTCGATGGGATGATACAATTGTCCTATCCAAATGGGCACCAACAATCAAACTCTGCACTTGCTGTGGAGAAAAGGTTAAACTCTCCCAATGGGATAGGGAACTCATATGTCCTCATTGCGGATATAAGGAGGATAGGCAAGATATCTAGTCGTGTAGAAAGTAGTTAGGCTTTCTCTTGTGTGTTGTAACATTGAGGAAGAGACGCTAAATAGCGTAATACAACATCTTAGACAAAAGAAGTAGAATGCATCTACGCAGATAAATTCAATTACTCTTGATTACAGCATAGTCGCTGCCCTACGTATCTTTGCTAAGAGGGAAGAAAATTTCTTGTCGTTTCGTGCCATTTGCATATCGTAGGCTGATTGCAGATTTACCCATATTTGTGCATTTATTCCTGTAGCTGCTTCAATTCGGCAAGCAGTCAGAGCAGAGATAGAACGTTTCCCTTTTATTATCTCGTTGAGAAAAGAACGCGAGCACTCAATCATATTCGCAAATTTTCGCTGAGATATACCCCGTGCTTGCAATTCATCGTACAACATCTCTCCAGGATGAATAGGCTCAAATGGGATGTCGTCACTGAGAGAGTAATATTTTTTGTCTTCCATCATAATTATTTATTGTAGTGATTACAAAGAAATACCCTGTAGTAGATAATTTTCTAAGGTTTCTTCCGTTGGATCTTTTAGTAGTACGTTTTTATCACTATCTAAAAGATATATTATTGGCATAGCAGGTAGGTCATAAAGACCTTTATCTACGATTGAAGCCTCATCAATGGCTACAGTCCAATTCTTTGGCATTGAGGCTTTTGTGGAATCCCATACATCCCTTTTTCCTTCAGTGTAAACCGCAAGTACAGATAAATCTCCAAGCTCTATAACCTCATTAATAATAATACTCTCATCAAGACTTTTAAGTATATCCGTGCAGTGAGAGCACTCAGGGTCATAAAAAACCAGCATTAGCATATTTGCCTTGGTATTATAAAGAGTACTTTGTTTTCCCTCACGTGTAAAATAGGTGAAATTTGTGGCCTTAGAGCCAGGGCGGTTTTTCATAACAGTTTTAAGCTGACTTTCAGGACGCAAACGCTTATCTTTTTGTAAGTGGGGTAGTTTTAAAGTTTCTTCTAAAAAGACTATATAATAGTCTTCCTCACGCATTGGGGAGCCAGCATCAAAAAGGTATTTTTCAGCTAAATCTTCGATAATATCAAAGGATTGCTGATCTTTAAAAGATTGTTGCAATAAATTTTTAACTGCTGGTGAGAGGTCTTCAAAGTTTGCATGAGGAAATAGCGAAAGAAAATTTACAAAGTTTCTTTCCATAAAATCCTTGTCATGACTACGTATGGTATCACGAAAATTCATCTTATCCCAAAAATGAAGTAAGATATACTGAGCTCTATCAGTGGGATTAACTAATTTTTTAGGAACATTAGGTAGGGGTAGCTCCATTGATGTAGAATCTAAAGAAGTATTATCTCCAGAAGAATTGCTTTTCGAAGAGCAGGCCATTGTTAGTAGAGATACTATAAAAATACATACTACAAAAGAAAAATATTTCTTCCTCATACCTATCATTTATATTAT
>JAJQAI010000314.1 GCA_021203915.1 Prevotella sp.
ATTATAAAGGTATTTCCCCCTAGAAAAAATCTTTTTTTTGGAATTAAAAAACTTGATTCTCTTATTTTATTTAACAAACTTTATAGACATGCCTTGTTTTTTTATGATTGTTTTTATGTACTTTCGCAAAATGAAAGTTATAATGGGATAAAAAGTTTAATTTCAAATAAAGAGGATTGAGAAAATGAAAAAGTATTTGCTATTGTGCGCTGGATTTTGTGTAGTATTGTCCTTTACGAGTTGTAAATCATCTGAAAGTGCATACAGGAAAGCTTATGAAAAAGCAAAGGCACAAGAAAATGAGGCCGAAGAATTTGAAGCAGAAGAAATTGCTGTTGTTGAGCCTGTAGTTGAAGTGCCTGCTACAGAGACTGTTGTAGTTGATGCTGACGATGTCCCAGTACGCACAGAAAGTGTTAACATGGTAAATGGTACTGGACTTAAGAACTTCAGCGTGATAGTTGGTTCATTCTCTGTACAAGCTAATGCCGAGGGACTGCAAAACACACTCAAGAATCGTGGTTATGATGCTCAAGTAGCTTATAATCCCTCAAATCAGATGTACCGCGTAGCGGTAACCACCTTTGATTCAAAGAGCGATGCTGTAAATAGTCGCAACATGTTCCGCTCAGAATTCCCTGACGTATGGTTGCTATATAAACAGCAATAATATCGTGGCCCGTATATTGTCGATAGATTACGGCAAAAAACGAACTGGTATTGCAGTCACCGATCCCATGCAAATAGTTGCTGGCGGATTGGTGACTGTCTGTACATCGGAACTTTTAGATTATATAGATAACTACATAAAAAAAGAACAAGTAGAAAAGATTGTAGTTGGTGAGCCCAAACAAACTAATGGCATCCCAAGTGAGAACATGGAGAGGGTTGTTGGGTTCATTAAACAATTAAAAGCGTTACATCCAGAAATACCTATTGAACTTTATGATGAGCGTTTTACTTCCTCTATTGCACACAAGGCAATGATTGAAGGAGGGTTACATAAAAAAGCAAGACAAAACAAGGCACTAGTTGATAAAATAAGCGCCACGATAATTCTTGAAGATTACCTAGAATCCATAAGAAACAAGGAAAAACGATGATACTACCTATTTATATATATGGGCAAGCTGTACTACGCAAAGACTCAATAGATATAACCAAAGAATATCCTAATTTAAAGGAACTAATCTCTAATATGTTTGAGACACTTGCTGCTTCTGAAGGTATCGGACTAGCTGCTCCACAAGTAGGGCTAAACATAAGACTCTCTGTCATAGACCTTGACGTTATCTCTGAAGATTTCCCAGAATACAAGGGTTTCCGTAAAGCCTATATAAATCCACACATCATTGATTACGATGATAGCAATAAGGATACTATAGAAGAAGGGTGTCTATCTCTACCGGGAATAAGAGAGAATGTTGAAAGACCTACTCGCATTCTTGTGAAATATCAAGATGAGGACTTCACATCTCATGAGGAATGGATTGAAGGCTACTTGGCACGCGTAATGCAGCACGAGTTTGATCATTTAGATGCCACTATGTTTATAGATCGTATATCACCACTACGCAAGCAACTTATTAAAAACAAATTAAAAGCTTTAGTGCAAGGTCGCTATAGATGTAGTTACTTAACAAAGGCTGCAAAAAAATAAAGGCTTCATGCCCACCCACGCAAGTGGATTTAGCATTTTTTCAAGGCTTTTTCTAGTCGTAATCTTTGGTCATAAGTATGCGTAAAATCCTATTGTCCTCCCTATTAATGTTTATTCCTATTTTGGTCTTAGCCCAATTTAGGACAGATAGGCTTATGAACATAGGTCGAAGCGCTTTATACTACGAGGATTATGTTCTTTCCATACAATATTTCAATCAGGTCATAATGATGAAACCATATCTATATGAACCATGGTTTTTTCGCGGATTAGCTAAATTCTATCTTGATGACTACGCTGGTGCAGAAAAGGATTGTTCTGAATCAATAAGGCTAAACCCCTACATTTCAGAGGCTTATGAAGTTAGAGGGCTTAGCCTCATTAAGCAAGGAAAATACTCTGAAGCCATAGCAGATTATGACAAAACAATTGAGCTCTCTCCTTATAGTCAAGGTCTATGGCATAATAGAGCTCTTTGTAAGATTGAGAACAAGGATTATGAAGGAGCAAATCGTGATTTAGATTCCATGATTACCATGTGGAAGAAGTATGCCAAGGCATACCTTCTTAAAGCAGAGGTTTGCCTTCGTCAGCAAGATACCCTTTCCGCAGCAAAATTGATTGATGAAAGTCTTGAAATAGACCCTTATGATGGTGACGTTTGGGCTATGCGTGCGACAATAAGCCTAACAAATAGCAAGTGGAAAGAAGCCGACCAACAACTCTCAAAGGCTATTCACTTAAAACCAACAACATCCAACAATTACGTTAATAGAGCACTTGCTCGCTACAATATTAATAACCTAAGAGGTGCACTAGCAGACTACGACAAGGCCATTGAACTTGACCCCAATAACTTTCTAGCCCATTATAATCGTGCACTGCTACGCGTTCTAGTCGGAGATGATAATAGGGCTATTTCTGATTTTGATTATGTGATAAGTCTTGAACCCTACAATGTAATGGCTATTTACAATAGAGCAATTCTTCTTGAACGTACAGGTGATTTGCAGGGTGCTATACGTGATTATACTACGCTGATAGATGAATATCCCAACTTTTGGGGTGGTCTAAGTGGTAGAGCTAGATGCTATAGGATGCTGGGTATGAATGCCAAAGCTGAACAAGATGAATTTCGTATTTTCAAGGCACAATATGACAAGCACATGGGTATACAACCTAGATGGAATAAAAAACAAAAACTCAGTGTAAGAAAGAAAAGCGAGATTGATTTTGATAAATACAATAACCTAGTCGTCGAGGACGATGCAACAGTTGAACATGAGTATTCTACTGCCTACCGTGGACACGTACAAAACCGCAAGGTTGAGGCTAATTTTATGCCCATGTTCCAGATTTCTTTCAGCCAGTATGATAATGGTATAAAGACATATCAGGCATATGACGATGCTATCGAAGAATTCAATCATAAGCACGACCTAAAAGATAAACTTTTCCTTACGTGCGACATAAAGCCACTAACTGAAGAAGAATCCATAAAAGTTTTCTCTCAGATAGACGCTCTTTCAGATAGTATCGCTAGATCCCGTAATCTTAACCAGGATGCGTACTTACTTCTTCTTCGTGGTATAGCAAATGGAGTGGTACAAAACTTTGGTGATGCTATTAGTGACCTTACGGCATATATTCAAACCGATAGTACCTCGGCAATTGCATATTGGCAACGTGCAGTATGTCAAACGCGCCAAAATGATTACAATGCCTCACAAGGAGTTGATGTGCGCCTTAAGATGGCAAATGCCTTATCAGACCTAGATATGGCAATAAAATTTGATAGCTCAAGTGCATACCTATATTATAATCGAGGTAATCTATATGCACAAAGCAAAGATTATAGTAAAGCCATAGAAGATTACACTAAAGCTATAGAACTTGACTCTAAACTATCAGAGGCCTATTACAACCGAGGCCTTGCCAAAATAAATAGAAATGAGCTAGAAAGCGGTATAAGCGACTTAAGTAAAGCCGGAGAGTTAGGACTTTATAGCGCATATAGCGTAATAAAGAAATATTCTACAACTTCAAAAGCCTCTCGTAATTAGAGAAAAGCAATTTTCTTCTTTTTTTTGGATAGAAAAAAGTATTTTTGCAGTCTAAAAAGCGTTAAACACTTATCAATATGATTAAGAT
>JAJQAI010000331.1 GCA_021203915.1 Prevotella sp.
TGGGCTAGGTGTTGTGTATAAGAGACAGGACTTAGATAATTACGACCAAGCCATTAATTCTATTGAGAAAAATGCTGTATTTAGCGGAGCTTCTGTATGGATTCTTATATTTGCAATATTCATAGCCTCTTTAGGACTTAACCTAAACTCAACTGCAGTTATTATCGGTGCCATGCTAATATCCCCTCTTATGGGACCTATCATTGGTATGGGCTTAGCCGTTGGTATTGATGACCTTGAACTACTCAAAAAAGCAATTAAGAATTATTTAGTTGCAACATGTGTGGCCGTCATAACTGCAACAATATATTTTCTAATTTCACCCTTAAAAGATGCTGATACAGAGATACTAGCCCGCACCTCACCTACCCTTTATGATGTTCTTATAGCTTTTATGGGAGGTGCTGCAGGTATAATTGCTCTATCTGTTAAGGAAAAAGGTAATGTTTTACCTGGTGTTGCAATTGCAACGGCCTTAATGCCACCACTTTGTACAGCAGGCTTTGGAATAGCCCAAGGAAATATAGAATATTTTATAGGTGCATTCTTTTTGTATTTTATAAACACGGTATTTATCGCTGTGGCAACTTTCATTGGTGCCAAATTAATGAAATTCCCAGTTCGCAAGCACGTAGACCCTGCACGTCGTCGGCTTGTTCATAGAACGCTAATTACCGTGGTGGTTCTTACAATGATACCCGCTGCTTTTATGACATGGGGTATTGTTAAGAAGAGTTACTTCAATAATCAGGTCCAAAATTACATACATAAGGAATTAAACTGGGATGGTACACAGGTCTTAACTCACGATGTAAGCCCAGATAGTATACTTCATGTTGTTGTAATTGGTAAAATTGTAGATGATGAAAGCCTAATGAATGCCAACAAGGCTATAAATGAATATCCAATGCTTATTGGATATTCATTAAACGTTCTTCAAGGGACAGAATCAGATAGCCTTGTATCGCTGAGCAATAGGATCTCTAACATGTCTACACTGCAAAACAAGAGTCATGAACTGCTTAAGAAAGAAGCTCAAGAAAACAAAGCCTTAGGAAATCATCTATCCCAGTATCTTCAGTTAGAGGAATTATCCAAAGAAATAGCTCCAGAGATTAGTATAATTTTCCCCGAAATAACAAGTCTTAGTTTATCGTCAACCCTTCAGGTTAACACAACCGATAGTCTTGAGCAACAAAGAATGACAACTGCACTTTTAGGCTATCGTGGAGCTATGCCAAAAATCTCTTATCAAGAGCAAATAAAGAAGTGGCTAGTGCAACGTACTCAAAATGATAGCCTTGAGATACTCTACGTTCCAGAACAGTAAGTTTTTTAAAAAGAATAGGAGAACCCTAGTGAGGCATATTCCTTAAATTGCCAATATCCATGGTGGTCATCTCTGGTGTTGCTATCATCAAAGCGCGGATAAAGGAATAAGTTGGCAGATATATATTTGTTGAACTTAAAGGTAAAAGTGTTTTCCCATTCAAATTCTGTACGTGAGTAGGTTGTATAGAAGTAAAGGCGAGTTTGCCACTTTATAAGTTCTGAGAATGTCCAAGTAAGGTCACAAGTTAGTTCAGAACCAAAGTCGGTAAGTGTGTGCCTACCTTCTTTAAGACCAAAACTAGTGGCTAATGCCTCACGGCCAACATACTTAAAGTTCATCGCAATAGGGGCCATATTAACTGATCCAACTAATCTATCTTTAAAAATGCTAACCGAATAACTCATACCAAGGGATAGATTCAGATTAAATGGTGACATAAAGTCAGAATAGACATCAGGGTCGTTAGCCTTATAGCCACGCATAAACTGCGTATATGCAATCCCCTGTAAAGTATAGTACCAATTTTTTGCAGCTTGAAGACCAAATTTGCCGGTATATCTAATTAAGTCCTCGCTTGTCTTTAAAGAATGCAGTGTATCTCCTCTTGAGGTCTGAAAACCAAGTTTAAGTTCTAGTTTATTTTCAAAAGTAACCTTTTGCTTGTTATTATAATTAGCCTCAATAACAGCGCTTGCTACCATAGAATAATTGCTCTCTCCTCCTTTATACCAATTTGAAGAGATATAATTCTGCAAAAACTGTAGATAATAATCGCCCGCAAAGGTCCAAAAGTTTGGCTTTTCAATTTCAATCTCAAGTGGTTCATCAATATCCTCATCGAGTAAAGAGACTTCATCTTCAGTAAACTTTACCCTATTTTTTATAGGCATCAAAATATCTTCACGTACCTCTGAGGCCTTGAGTAAATTTTCCTCTGTATTAATTACACTTTCGGGGTGCTTTATATACATCATCAAAAGCGTAGAATCAATAGCTCGGTCTAATTCGTCATCAAAATCGTCATATGAATCAAGACGAAATTGATTCTTTGCAACCGAATGATAATATGTAAGTGGTGCTATAATCTTGAACATTCTAGGGTCACTTTTAAGTGAAGAGGAAAGGGTGTCCTTGTTCTTAGATATAGAATCATACCTTTGCTTATAACTTAAAAGGGAATCCAAATATGCTCTACTTATAGTTGTGTCTCTTCTTTCAAGACTATTTTTTATCCTATTATTTGAATATAAACTCTGGGCATATGATATACAGCAATACCCGAGTAAAAATAGTAGAAAAAAGAACCTTGGTCTCATCAAAAAAATAATTTTTATTATTACTAAAAAGCTACTGTAACTAAGAAGCCCTTTCCAAAATTTAGAAACTCACGTCCCACATGACATAAGAGACTTGAGATAATTTGCGTACTACCATGATAGACCTCAATAAGATTTATCTTGACTCCTCTTCATTATTAAGAAAATTGATCAAGTCTTCTGTAAGATTATCCCAACTTTCGGTTTTGAGTACATCATAGCAAGGATATATATATAATTTCTAAACATATCCACATTCTTCATCCTTATGAATACCTCATTATAAGGTTTATTAAGTTTGGTCGCTACAAATTCTACGCACGAGGCAACAAAACCGAGCCGAATTTCCTCTTCAGAGAGTTTAATTTGCTTCCCCATAAAAAAGAAACTTTTACAATCTTTTTTTCAACGATAGTTTACCATATCGGTAAAAAAATACCACTATGCAAAAATAATGAAAAAATCAATGAAATAAGAAACTTCCCCTTAGGAAAATAACTATCCTTTGTGCCCCGTTTAATCATTTTTTTTCTATCTTTGAAGAGAATTTCTTATATGAAAAAAAGAATCAAAATATATATTTTTCTTACCTCCCAAGCGAGTTAGAGTATTTAAAGAATAGAGATAAAACCCTTGGCAAGGTTATTGAAAAATTAGGTTACATTCGTAGAGAAATAGATACGGACCTATTTTCAGCCGTTGTTCACCATATCGTAGGGCAACAAATATCTTCTAAGGCACTCTCAACCATTTGGAATCGAATACATACGGGGCTAGGAGAAATCACCCCAAAAAACATCCTATCTACTCAAGTAGATACATTGCGTAGTTTTGGAATTTCATCTTTAAAGCTAGAAAGAATAATAAATTTTTCCCATCTCGTTGAAAGCAAAGAACTTGACTTAGATAAACTATACTTAATGAAAGATGAGGAGGCTATAAAAACTCTAATAAGTATTCCTGGAGTGGGTCTATGGACAGCAGAGATGATACTACTATTTTGCATGCAAAGAAAAAATATCTTTTCCCGTCAAGATTTGGGTATTAATAAAGGGTTATCAATTTTATATCACCACGAAAAGATAAGTAAGGCTTTGTTTGAAAAGTATCGTAAGCGTTTTTCTCCCTTTGGTAGCATTGCTAGTTTATATCTATGGGAG
>JAJQAI010000176.1 GCA_021203915.1 Prevotella sp.
AGCATACCCCTTATATGTAATAAGTATATATCCCTTTTCTTTTTGAGTCTTTATATTTAAAGCTTCTCGGCGAAGAAAACTAATTGCTTGCGAATAATCTACCTCTATGCTTGGGAAAGCTTTAGTGTTTAACTCTATGCTCATAGCTAGCGTATGTAGGGGTAAAAAATCCTCACCTTTTTTTAGAGCTAAGTCTATACCCCACAAAAGACACTTTATCTTCTTTTTCTTTATTTGCATATAAAAGTTTTCCCACTTTAGGGGAATTGCTATTAAATGCTCTTTTTCCAAGATAACATCGTAATCCTCTGCGGATAAAAGCCAATCCTTTTGTTTAGGATTATCCTTTTTTTGCTTACTACAATAAGAGGTATTGGTTGTTTTTGTATCCGAGAGTTTAGCTTCATCCTTTTTTTTAGCTACAGCCATAAAAAGACCTTCGCCACGGGTAAATCCGGGCAAGAAACGATACACCGGCTCATTAAACCCCTTAAGAAGAGATCCTAAGATGTTCCAACTTTTTTCTACTTTTATGGGAAGAATTTCCCCCTCTAAAGTCTCCTTAATATAAAGCACATTTTCTTCATTTTCTTTCAAGTTGAATGTGCAGGTGGAATAGATAAGAATTCCTCCTGGCTTTAGACAAGCCCAAGCTTGAGAGATAATCTCCCGTTGTAAAATGCTTGACGAGGTTACGTTTTTTTTAGACCACTCTTTTATTGCTACTTCATCTTTACGAAACATTCCTTCACCTGAACATGGAGCATCCACAAGTATAACATCAAAGGTTAAACCACTTAAAAGGAAGTCTTTTGGATAGTTACTGGTTACAATTACATTTGGATGGCCGAACTTTAGAAGATTTTCCTTAAGAATCTTTGCACGCTTTTCTATTGGCTCATTTGCTACAAGGAGACTTCCCTTTGGCAATGCTTCTAAAGCTGCAAGCGATTTGCCACCAGGAGAAGCACACACATCGAGCATAATAATAGGTTCATTGGTTTTAAGCAGCCGTCTTAAAACGTAAGATAAAAACATAGAAGATGCTTCTTGTACATAATATAAACCAGAGTGGAGCAGAGGGTCAAGCGTAAAGTTAGGACGTTTTTTAAGATAGTATCCGTTTAAAGACCATGGGACTTTTTCATCAATTAAAGAAGAATTTAATTCTCCCTCTTTAAACTTAAAAGGATTTACTCTAATGCTTATAGTTGGCTCAAGGGTAAGTGACTTTAAAAGCCTTTGCCAGGCATCGCTATCCATTGTTCCAATAACCTCTGAAGTAAAATCCTTTGGTAATTCCATCGAAAAAGTGGCTTCTAATCCCCAAGTACTTTTTTTTAAGAGTTAATCATATATTTTTCGGGGGACGAAAATCTATTGCTACAAAGTTAAAAATTTTCTCTTAAATAATAAAAGTTTTTTCTCTTTAGGCAGGGATGTCTTAAACTGCAAATATTTATCTTAATAAGACAAACTTCTCGTCCTAAAATGTTTCCTTAATCGACAAAACTGCTAAAAAATCACTTCTTAATCGACAAAACTGCTAATTTTCTATTGTTTGGTTAAATCCTTTCTATTCTCACACTCACTCTTGTTTTCATTTTTTTGTTTTTCGCAAGCATCCTTTATAGGACATCCATAGCAAGAATCTCCTTTTTTTTGAGTGAATGCTTTATAAGTTCTATATGCTATATAGCAAACGGCAAACACTAGAATAATTATAACTATAAAGAGTTGCATCCTATAAAAAAACAGCTTATATGGTTCTTATAAGTTTTAGTTCCTTATCAACACAAGGAGGTACTTCTTCTGGGTAATGACTAACAATAATTAAAGTCTTGTCCTTCCTTTTACAAAATGTCTCAATTACTTCAGTTGCCATAAGTCTATTCTTTAAGTCTAAACCATGGAATGGCTCGTCAAGTACTAGTAGCTTTGGGTCCTTTACAAATGCTCTTGCAAGAAGAACTAATCTTTGCTCACCATCGGATAACTTAAGGAAAGACCTATCATATAAATCTTCAATACCAAAGATTCTCATCCAGAACAAACACCTTTTAATTTCTTCTTCATCTGGATGACGATAAAGACCCGTAGAGTCATTTAGACCACTTGCTACTACAATCAAAGATTTTAAGTCATGATGGCATGCACGATGCATCTCGGGAGATACATAACCGATGTGTTTTTTAATATCCCAAATACTCTCTCCCGTACCACGTTTATAACCAAATAATTCAATATCACAAGCATAAGCTTGAGGATTATCTGCACAGATTAGGCTCAAAAGTGTTGACTTTCCAGAGCCATTTTGACCAGAAAGAGCCCATCTTTCACCATTTTTTATAGTCCAATTAAGATCTTTTATAATGCTGCGCTCGCCGTAACGGACCACAACGTTCGTCATCTTTACAATTTCCAAGGTTTTATCCTTTTCACTTGAATCGGGTAAGGAAAGTATAGCATTTCTTTTTTCTTCATCTAAATAACTCTTCTTTTTTCTTTCATCCCTTAAAAGGAATTCTTCTTTTGTAACCTTAGGGAATACCTTCATATCTCTTACCTCCACCACATGGGTGATGAAACTTGGAATATCCTCCTTTTTAGATGTTACAAGTATAATTTGTACTGTGCCTTCTTTAAAGAGCATCTGAAGAAGATTTTTTAGTTGCTCTCGAGTTTCTTTATCTAGTCCAATAAAAGGATTATCGATAACCAATACTTTTGGAGCAACTAATAATGCTCTGATAAGTTGATATTTTCTTAGCTCTCCGCTTGAAAGAAGGATAATGTATTTTTCTAGCAAATGTCCTACTTCAAAAAGTTCATAAAGGCGTTTTCGCCATAAATCAAGTTTTTCACTTTTCTTTCCTGTCAGCAGGTAAGCCTCATCTAAAAGATTCCCTACTTTTGGCGTTTCTTCATCTATATCATGTTGATTCCAACGTTGTTGAAGATAGTATGTACCATCGCTTTCACCATAACAGTCTTTAAAAGAGATGTATTTTATGTTATCTGAAATAAGTGTACTATCGCTGGGGGAGAAGTCGTACTGAACGCCTTGACCAATAAGAGGATGACGATTCATTAATATATCAACGAACATAGTTTTGCCACTAGCGTTATCTCCAACGATAGCTAAAGACTCACCCTCTAAAAGTTCAAAATCTACAGGCTCCCTCATCCGCCATTCCTTCATTCGGGTGATGCCTTCTTCAATCTTTATTACCTTTTTCACTTGTTCTATTTTTATTCTTTTTGACAAAATCCTCCCAGCCACTATATTTAACTTGGCTTAAAGGCGCATGACTCTGCATATAATGACAATATGCAACGGCAAGAGCATCTGTTGCATCCATATAAGGAGAGAGATCTTTTTCTTTAATATCAAGCAAGCGAACGACCATACCTGCAACTTGTTGCTTTGAGGCTAGTCCTCTACCGGTAAGAGCCATTTTAACCTTAAGAGGTGCATATTCATGTATTGGTATATCGCGATAAATAGCAGCTGCAATGGCAACACCCTGAGCCCTTCCTAATTTTAGCATTGATTGCACGTTCTTACCATAAAATGGAGCCTCTATTGCCATCTCATCGGGAAGGAACTCACTAATTAAGCCCGAAATACGCTCAAAAATCCTACCAAGTCTTAAATATGGATCATGTTGCTTTCTTAAGTCAATAACTCCCATTGCCATCATCGAAGCTTTATTCTTTTCTACCTTAATGATGCCATAACCCATAATGTTGGTTCCAGGGTCTATTCCTAATATTATCTTTTCAGAGTCCTTCTTAATCATAAGGGG
>JAJQAI010000334.1 GCA_021203915.1 Prevotella sp.
ATTTTGAAGAGATTCATTGCTTTATTTTTGTTAGGCTGAACGTTCTAACTATACCAATAAGAAATAAATTAGAGTATTCGTGATATTTTAAGTTGTTAACCTTAGCTTGTCGAAAATCCCCCATATAACCTACTCTAAAGCTTGTACGTCCTAAAGTAAAGTCAAAAGTTAGCATTTGTCTTAAAGATGGTATGCACCCGATTGTTGTTGGTACAACATTGTGGTCATAATTTCCACGGCTAAATATTTCGTAATAGGACTGTCCATAGTTTGGTGAGAACATTAGTCCAAAAAGTGGTACACTAAATTCATATGTAACGCATGAAGAGTGTTTACCTAGCCTAAATTGCCAAGATGCGGCTGCTGATGGCGATATCTCTAGACCTAAGCGTGCCTGAGCGGGGTTATTAGAGTTTCGTGTGTTGTAAAGAAAACCAGCATAAACTTCAGCTTGCCCACCGGCTCTGATATTTAGATGATTAGAAAGAAAATGCCAGTTGTAGTGTACTCCGTAAGAAAATGTGTACATACCTGAGAGCTCGTCTCCATCTTCAGAGCGATCATCAGCATAGCTAAAATAACCTTGGTGTAGTAGAAGACGCGACCAATGTCCTTCTTCTCTAGAGCGTATGGTGTGAGAGATGTAGCGTACTTGAAATCCAGAGAATTTTTCTTGTGATATATAGGTATCAAGGATACCCACGCCTCCAATACCTATCATCTGCGCATTTTTTATTACCTTTCTATTCTCAAGGCTGTCTCTTTCTTGAGCGTTTAGGTAAAGGGGAGCTAATACTAAAAAGCAATTAAGGAAAATTCTAATTAATTTCATCGTCTGGGAAAAGGCTAAGTTGGCCTGTTGAATCGTCTATATAGTGTTGCATAGGCTGAGATTCCTCTGTTTGAGGTGTTTTAGTTTCGTCTTCAACCGTGGAGGATATCTCTTCATCCTCATCCATTGGTAACTCTTCTATTTCCTTTGTGGGAGGTTCTATTATCTCTACATCAGCTACGGTCCATGTTGTTACTCTTTTTCCTTTAGCTTTAAATCCTTTGATGCCAACAAATGTTTCTGCATCGATTTCTATTGGCTCATGAAAAGCATCGTTTCCGCCAAATGTTATCTTAAAGTGTACTCCACTTTCATAGGTAAGACCAAGAAGACGAGTAGATGGATTTTCGCCTAGATAGTTTTGCTTCTTTTTTGTGGATTCCATCAAAAATCGCTTCATATAGAGATATCCCTTTTGGTCTGCATCCAAAAGGAGTGCAGTCCATACTTTTCGAGGATTATATTTTTCGATAATCCTTATATTGTCTTCATAATGGTTGTTTGCATCAAAGTTTGATAGATAAAAATCTCCATCATCCAGCACAACCAGTATACTATCACTTTCGCCAAACTCACCTAAAAGTTGTCCGTGTTCGTCGTAATTGAGTCGTTTGACATCAGGGTCATACCATACTTTACGTCCTCCTAAAGTACTTCTACCATGACTCTTTAGAGATATGCGATGTACACTAAATCGAGTCATAATTACTCCCCGAGCACTTCTACCTTTTATTGTTACATCCTTGAAGTCGTAGTCTTTAAAAATATTCTTTAGGCGTGGTGCAGGATCTAGGGTAACTTTTATGATTTCTGCCTCACCATTGGCATTAGCTGAAAGATATGTTACTCTAGAGCCGGGAGTGCCTTGTGTAAGGTCGTATTCGCGGTCACGTGTCACACCGGATACAAAGAAACGTTTCATAAAGTATTTCCCTTGTTTACCGTCGCGGTAGACAACATTGTATATCGTACGCTTATCGTTTTTCTTAAATACCGATACGTGAATTACATTTTTGTCCACGAATACTTTCTCCGCCACACGGATAACTTTATACTTACCATCACGATAAAAGATGATGATATCATCAATATCTGAGCAATTACAAACAAACTCATCCTTCTTAAGGGAAGTGCCAATAAAACCTTCAGTTCTATTTATATATAACTTTTGATTTGCCTCTACAACCTTTGTGGCTTCAATGGTATCAAAGTTTTTAATCTCTGTTATACGTGGATGAGCATCTCCATATTTATTTTTAAGATATATGAACCAATTTGCAGTAACTTCGGTCATGTTACTTAAGTCCCGGTTAACCTGCTTTATTTCGGCCTTAATCTTAGCAATAAGTTCATCGGCTTTATCTTTATTGAACTTTAGTATGCGAGCCATTTTTATATCCATAAGTTTTAGGATATCTTCCTTTGTCACCTCACGAATCATCTGAGGATAGAATGGGGTCAAACGTTCATCAATGTGCTCACAAGCTGCGTCCATATTTGGGGCCAACTCGAATTTTCTATCTTTGTATATTCTTTCTTCAATGAAAATCTTTTCAAGTGAGGAAAAATGTAGCTGTTCTTCAAGTTCATGCTTGCGAATCTCAAGCTCTTGGCGAAGCAAGTCCATCGTGCGGTCAGTTGAGTGACGAAGCACATTGCTAACGGAGAGGAAACGGGGTTTGTTCTCTTCTATTACGCAACAGTTGGGCGAAATGTTTATTTCACAATCAGAGAAAGCATATAGTGCATCTATTGTTTTGTCGGAGGAAATTCCAGGGGCAAGATGAACTTGTATTTCTACTTGTGCAGCGGTATTATCATCTACTTTACGCGCTTTGATTTTCCCCTTTTCAATAGCCTTTAATATAGAGTCTATAAGTGTGGTTGTAGTTTTGCCATAGGGAATCTCACGAATGACTATAGTCTTGTTATCAAGTTTTTCTATTTTTGCCCTTACCTTTAGGGAACCACCACGTTGCCCTTCGTTGTACTTGCTTACATCAATACTTCCACCTGTAGGAAAGTCAGGATATAGAGTAAAGTCCTCGCCATGAAGGTAGCTTATGGCCGCATCGCAGATTTCGTTAAAATTGTGTGGTAGTACTTTTGAAGATAAACCAACGGCAATTCCTTCTGCACCTTGAGCAAGAAGTAAAGGAAATTTTGCAGGTAGAGTTATGGGCTCTTTGTTTCGTCCATCATAACTTAGCTGCCACTCCGTGGTTTTTGAGTTAAATAAAACGTCAAGAGCAAATTTTGATAATCTTGCCTCTATATAACGGGAAGCTGCAGCACGATCTCCTGTAAGTATGTTACCCCAGTTCCCTTGGCAATCAATTAAAAGATCTTTCTGCCCCAATTGAACTAGTGCTTCAGCAATAGATGCATCACCATGAGGGTGAAACTGCATGGTATGTCCAACAATGTTAGCCACTTTGTTGTAACGACCATCGTCCATCCTCTTCATAGAGTGTAGGATTCTGCGTTGTACAGGCTTTAATCCGTCCCCATAATGTGGAACAGCGCGCTCAAGGATGACATATGATGCGTAATCAAGAAACCAACTTTGGTACATACCGCTTAGATGGTGTACTGCCGAAGCATCAAACCGACTAGTTGGTGTATAGTCAGAATGAGTTATAGCAACATCATCATCTAAGGAAAAATTGCTTTCTTCTTGCGTTTTATCAGAATCTTCAATGCCTATTGTTTCGTCATCCATAGTGGCAATTATCAGGGCTAATAGTGGATTTCGTTAATGAACTCTATAGGTGCATTAACCCTGCAAAGGTAAAAAAAAATAAAAATACCGCAAAATTTTGTATGCCCCTTTCTAAAGTAACTTCCTTTAAGTAATTTGTAGTGGTGATACATAGTTTCCGCACGCGACTTGGTCTTTGGTAAATAGCTTATAATAGAAAACAATCTCTATAGAAATAATACCAC
>JAJQAI010000329.1 GCA_021203915.1 Prevotella sp.
ATCCAATGGCATACCGTGATCCCCACACTTTTGGAAAGATGGAGGAGTATTTCGAAAATGTTTTACCTAAAAATGAAGTATACCAAACAACTGGTATACAGTTCATGAATTTTAATTCGCTATTCCAGCTATACTCTATGAGGCGTGATAATAACTCCGCACTTGAGGTAGCCGAGAAAATCTTATTCCTTCCAGATGCTCTTTCATGGATGCTAACAGAAAAGCAGGTGTGCGAGTATACAATTGCTTCAACAAGCCAACTTCTTGACCCAAGAACTGGAGATTTGGATGAAAAATTACTAAAAAGCCTTGGACTTTCTAGGGATAAATTTGGTAAGATGGTCCTTCCTGGTTACCAAATAGGCACATTAACTAAAGAAGTGCAAAAGATAACTGGACTTGGAGAAATTCCTGTTATTGCCGTTGCAGGTCATGATACGGCAAGTGCCGTTGCAGCAGTACCGGCTGAAAATGAAGAATTTGCATACCTAAGTAGCGGTACATGGAGTCTAATGGGAATAGAGTCAAAAGAGGCTATTATCAACGACTTAAGCTACGAGCGCAACTTTACCAACGAAGGTGGTATTGAAGGTACAACACGTTTCCTAAAAAACATCTGTGGTATGTGGCTACTTGAGCGTTGTCGTAAGGAATGGGGTGAGAGCGCACCAGCGGATTATGGAACACTGATGACAGAAGCTATGAAGGTTCCAGCTTTCCAAAGCATTATAAATCCTGATGATGAAACATTTGCAAACCCTGTAAACATGGAAGAAGCAATAAAGGAGTATTGCAAAAAGACTTCTCAACATGTTCCTAGTGGATATGCAGAGGTTTGTCGATGCATATTCGATAGTTTAGCATTACGTTATCGACAGGTATTTAGCTACCTAAGTGAGATGGCAGCGTTCAAAATCAAAAAGCTTCACATAATTGGAGGTGGCTCGCTTAATGCTCATCTTAACCAGTTCACTGCCAACTCAACCGGTGTTACCGTTATGGCAGGCCCTCAAGAGTGTACTGCCCTTGGTAATGTTATGATACAGGCTAAAGCCTCTGGGCTTGTTAGTGATCTATTTGATATGAGACGTATGATTGCTAAGAGCATAGAACTAAAGAAGTTCGAGCCTCAGGACAAGGAAACTTGGGATAAGGCTTATGAAAAATATCTCAAAACTATAATCTAAAAAAAAGAAACTTAATCATTAAATCTATAAAGAAATGAATCAAGAAACAATCAACAAAGCTTATGCTATCGCCAAAGAGCGCTACGCTGAGCTAGGTATTGACACCGAGAAAGTAATAAACCAAATGCAGGATTTCCACCTCAGCCTACACTGCTGGCAGGCTGACGATGTAGCAGGTTTTGAAAATCAAGGTGGAGAACTAACAGGAGGTATTCAATCAACTGGTAACTATCCAGGAAAAGCACGTAATATAGATGAACTACGCGCTGACATCATCAAAGCAAAGTCTTTGATTCCTGGAACTCATCGCCTTAATCTACACGAGATTTATGGTGATTTCCAAGGTGAAGTAGTTGACCGTGACCAAGTAGAACCACGCCACTTTGCAAGCTGGATTGAGTGGGGTAAAGAGAACAACATGAAGCTTGACTTTAACTCCACATCCTTCTCTCATCCTAAGAGTGGTAACCTATCACTTTCAAGCCCTGATGAGGGAATTCGTAAGTTCTGGATTGAGCATACTAAGCGCTGCAGAAAGGTTGCCGAAGAAATGGGTAAGGCCCAAGGTGATCCTTGTATTATGAACATTTGGGTACATGATGGTTCAAAGGACCTAACAGTAAACCGCAAACTCTATCGTGAACTTCTAAAGGATTCACTAGACGAGATTTTCCAGACTAAGTACGAGAATATGAAGGATTGCATCGAAAGCAAGGTCTTCGGTATCGGTCTAGAGAGTTACACTGTTGGCTCAAATGACTTCTACACAGCTTATGCTTCAAAGAATAACAAAATGATTACTCTTGACACTGGTCACTTCCATCCAACAGAGAGTGTTGCTGATAAAGTATCCGCAATGCTACTTTACGTTCCTGAGCTAATGCTTCACGTTAGCCGTCCAGTTCGTTGGGACTCAGACCACGTAACCATTATGGATGATCCAACGGTTGACCTATTCAGTGAGATTGTTCGCTCTGATGCACTTGACCGCGTTCACTATGGGCTTGACTATTTCGATGGCTCTATCAACCGTATTGGTGCTTATGTTATAGGTAGCCGTGCAGCACAAAAGTGTATGGTACGTGCTCTTTTAGAGCCAATTAAGACCTTACGCGAGTACGAGGCTAAGGACAAGGGCTTCGAGCGTCTAGCACTGCTTGAGGAAGCTAAGGCTCTTCCATGGAATGCTGTATACGATGAGTTCTGCTTGCGTAACAATGTTCCTGTAGGACCTGAGTTTATCACTGAAATTGAGAAGTACGAACAGGAAGTAACATCTAAGCGTTAAACTAGAAATTTTTAGGCCCCTACTCCCAAAAAATAATGGGAAGGGGGCTTTCTTTTTATGGAAATAGTTTTAGGATTACTCATAATAGCGATTGGCGCATTTTGCCAATCAAGTTGCTATGTTCCTATCAATAAGATAAGGTCATGGTCATGGGAGTCATATTGGCTTGTTCAAGGTATTTTTGCCTGGCTCATTTTTCCGCTTCTTGGAGCTATGCTTGCAGTGCCATCGGGCCATTGCCTTTTTGAGGTATACTCTGCTGACCCTAAGGCGACACTTCTTACGATATTCTTTGGCGTGCTCTGGGGTGTTGGTGGACTAACATTTGGTCTTTCAATGCGTTATTTAGGAGTAGCATTAGGACAGAGTATATCACTTGGAACATGTGCAGGACTAGGTACAATTTTAACTCCTATATTTACGGGTAACACCGGTGATCTTACAATGCCTGTTATAGTAGGTGTTGTAGTAACCTTAGCTGGTATTGCTGTAATTGGTATTGCCGGAAGCATGAAATCTCAATCTCTTAGTGAGGAGGAAAAAAAGAAAGCCGTTAAAGACTTTAATTTTACTAAGGGAATCTTAGTAGCCTTACTCGCGGGATTTATGAGTGCTTGCTTTAGCATCGGTCTAGGATTTGGAGAGAATCTAAATTTCGGTGACTCAACAGCTGCAATATTTAAAACTCTTCCAGCAACATTCTTAGTTACATTAGGAGGCTTCCTAACAAATGCCGTTTACTGCTTCTATCAAAACAGCAAAAATAGGACATGGGGAGATTATAGGCAGACATCTTTGTATGCAAATAACATCTTATTCTGTGCTCTAGCAGGTCTACTTTGGTATAGCCAGTTCTTTGGTCTAAGTCTAGGAAAAGGATTCCTACAATCCTCCGCCGTACTTATCGCCTTCTCATGGTGTATCTTAATGGCACTAAATGTTACCTTTAGCAATGTATGGGGCATTATCCTTAAAGAATGGAAGGGATGCTCTTCAAAAACGATTTTTGTACTTGTGGTTGGAATAATAATATTAGTAATATCATCATTCCTTCCAGAACTTTTAAAACATATTTAAAATAAATACTAATTAGCTCAACTTCTCCGCTTAATTTTTTAAGTCTAGAAGTTGAGCTTTTTTCTTTTGTGTCTAGTTTGTCACAAAAGTTTGCAAAATTTGTGACATTTCTTCACTTACTGCTGAGAGCAAGGCTTCTTGTCAAGTTTCATGCGGACTACGTACTTATCGTACTTACGTTGTTTGGTTAACCAAAAGTGTGCAGGTATCTTCAACACATTCTCAA
>JAJQAI010000007.1 GCA_021203915.1 Prevotella sp.
ACAGATGAAGCGCTCGACTATATCGTTGAGAAGGCAATAGAATACAATTTGGGCACCCTTGAACTTGTCGAAACCAAACTTATGCTTGAGTTCTTCGGCAAGGTTGACTTTGGGCTTCATAAGTAATGAACTCAGCTCTTAAAAAATGTTTTTCATGGTAAAAAAAGTTGTCCCTTCCTCTTATTAAGAGGGGCTTAGCCGGCAAGACTAACTTTTCCAAGTTGTTGACGAACGTAAGAAAGATCCACATCAAAAGTCTTTACGTGCTTTGAAGGCACATCAAACATGGCATCCATCATAACATTCTCTACAATAGAGCGCAAACCACGTGCACCCAAATTGTATTCTATTGCCTTCTCAACGATATAGTCGAGCGCTTCATCTGTAAAGGTGAGTTTTATGCCGTCCATCTCAAAAAGTTTTGTGTACTGCTTCACGATGGAATTCTTTGGCTCGGATAGAATTGAGCGTAAAGCTTTTCTATCCAGTGGAGTCAAGAAAGTGAGTACCGGCAGTCTACCTATAATCTCTGGTATAAGACCAAAAGATTTCAAATCTTGTGGTTGTATATACCTAAGTAGGTCATCCTTATCAATTCTTCTTAAGTTTTGCACAGAGTTATAACCTATAACATGGGTATTCATTCTTCTGGCAATTCTTCCTTCTATACCATCGAAGGCTCCTCCACAAATAAAGAGAATATTTTTTGTATCTACATGTACATAATCTTGATCGGGATGCTTTCTGCCACCTTTGGGTGGAACATTTACTATAGTACCCTCAAGCAATTTGAGTAGTCCTTGTTGTACACCCTCACCACTAACATCTCTAGTAATTGATGGATTGTCACTTTTACGTGCAATTTTATCAATCTCATCTATAAAGACTATGCCACGTTGGGTTTGCTCAAGGTCATAGTTAGCAACTTGAAGTAGTCGACTAAGAATACTTTCAACATCCTCTCCCACATAACCAGCTTCGGTAAAGACTGTAGCATCCACAATTGTAAATGGAACATCAAGCATCTTTGCGATGGTTCGAGCCATTAGAGTCTTACCCGTACCGGTATTGCCAACCATTATGATATTGCTCTTTTCTATTTCAACGCCCTCATCATTGCTAGTCTGATTAAGACGTTTATAATGATTGTACACGGCAACCGATAAGCAACGTTTTGCTGTCTCTTGCCCAATAACATATTGGTCAAGATATTTCTTAATATCATGTGGTTTGGGGATAGCCTTTTGCTTAGAAGAATTAAGTTGCTTCTTTTTTTCTTCCTCAAAAAGATTAGCTGACATAACAATCTCATAAGCATGAACGGCACATTCTTCACATATATAGCCTTTCAAGCCCGAAATAAGATATGCAACTTCGCGCTCAGATTTTCCACAAAAACTACAAACCTTCTGCATTTAACCCTCTCAAATAAAAAAACAACTTTAAAGGAAAATCAGCCTTTCTTTACCATCACGTTATCTATCATACCATAGGCCTTAGCCTCCTCAGCAGTCATCCAATAATTTCTATCTGAATCGGCATACACTTTCTTATATGGAGTGTGTGAGTGGTTAGCAATTATGGTGTAAAGTTCTTTTTTGAACTTTATTATCTCCTTTGCCTCTATCTCAATATCCGAAGCCTGTCCTTGAACACCTCCTAGTGGCTGATGTATCATCACGCGGCTATGAGGAAGTGCAGAACGTTTCCCCTCGGTACCTGCAACAAGCAAAATTGCGGCCATAGAGGCTGCCATTCCAGTACATATTGTGGAAACATCGCTACTAATGAACTGCATTGTATCATAAATACCAAGTCCTGCTGTTACGCTTCCTCCAGGACTATTGATATATATGGATATATCCTTACCAGGCTCTGAAGAATCCAGATATAATAGTTGTGCCTGCAAAGTATTCGCAGCATAATCATCAATCTGTGTCCCTAAAAATATGATGCGTTCCATCATCAAACGAGAGAAAACATCCATTTGAGTTACGTTTAGTTGACGTTCCTCTAAGATATAAGGATTAATATACTGAGCTTGATGCTTCAAAACATCATCAAGAACCATACTATCCATGCCCAAATGCTTTGTAGCATAGCGTCTAAAATCATCCATAAGTAAAGAAAATTTTTATTTTTAGAATGAAAAAGGAAATTACCTCCTCTACTCTCCTCTCTTTGAGAGTGGAACAAAGATAACAAAAAAAGTCAACAATCGCCTTTAAGAAGACTTATTTTTTTTGAAAAAAAATTATGCCTCTTCCTTTTCTTCTTTGAGCCTTTCTTCAGACAATTTTCCTAATTCTTCTAAAGAGACTTTCTTAACATTAAGTTTGATGATATTCTTGAGGCATTCAGCAATCTTTCTATCATCAGTCATTTCGAGCAAGTAATTCTGATATTTAGGATCTTTCATCATGTTTTCTGCATACTGATCCAGAAGGCCCTCTTGCTCTTGAAAAAACATACCATACTGCACAAAATCAGCCATTAAAAGCTTTTTTGCACTTTCCTTAATGTCTGCTTGCTCTATTTTGATATCATGGTCTTTGAACACCTTACCCTTTATCAATTGCCATGCTAAAAACTTAAGGCTACTATCAAAATGCTCCTCAATTTCTGATTGCTTATCTTTATTTTGTTGCTTTAAGGAACGCTTTAGAATACTCTCAGAGAACTCTAGTTTACCGGCCTTTGCTTCCAAAAATTTGCGCACATCTCTATAGAAAAGCTCTTCTACTTCCATGGTATGCTTTATTAGAAGATTCTTTGAAACCATCTCACGAAATTCTTCCTCGCTCTTAACTTTACCTTCGCCAAAAACTTTGTCAAAAAGCTCTTGATTTATCTCACTCTTTATAAAGCGGGAGATACTGCTAACCTTAAAGCAAAAATCTTGAGTTAGCCCTTCAGCTACCTGCTTTTCTATACCGAGTAGGTAGGCAATTTCTGCATCTGACTCGGGATATGTCTTTTTAGGATTAAAGATAATCTCATCACCTGGTTTAGCTCCATCAAAAAGCTTTTTCTGAGACTCATCTTTTATATATTTAGGAAATATCGACCTATCTTTAGCGTGGATACCACCTTCCTTAGGCTTTCCATCATCAGCGAGTTCTATAACCTCACCTTTAAGAACATCATCCTCGGCGTACTCTTGAACATCTTCATTATGACCATGACGAGACCTATAAAGCTCAATTTCATCATTAATAAGATTTTCATCTATGTCTAACTCGTAATAGTCCAAAGTATCCTCATTTGATAGGGGAATTTCAAACTCTGGAGAAAGGGCTACTTCAAACATGAATTTATATGGTGGATTGCCCTCAAGATCAACTGGTTCTTGCTTATCGCTAGCAACAGGACTAGCCAAAAAATTTACATTTTCTTGAAGATAATCTAGTACGGACTTTTCAAGCAACTTATTAACCTCCTGTAGTTTTAGGACTGGTTCATATTTTTTCTGAATTAATTGCATTGGAACCATGCCAGGGCGAAATCCTGGCATTACTGCACTTTTACGATAGTCCTTAAGGCTTTTTGAGAGTTGATCCTTATAATCTTCTTCATAGATTGTTACAGTCAACAATCCACTAACCTTATCTTGATTTTCAAAGGCGATATTCATCTTCTAGGTTTTTAAACGTTTTATTTTTTTTAAGATGCAAAATTAGTCAATCCAAGGGAAAATACCTACTTTTTAACCCCAAAAAATTTCAAAATCTTCAAATTCTTATTTTCTCTTTAACATCAAAGAATATAATGTT
>JAJQAI010000136.1:0-958 GCA_021203915.1 Prevotella sp.
CTATAGCTTCCTCTAGCCACAAGATGCTATTTTCAATATAGGAAAAAAGTTGTTGATCCTCCTCATCAAAGCGCTTAAGACTTCCCAAAAAATCAGCTATAAAAATAGAAATAGATAGTTTATATGGATTAGAAGAGATTGAAACAAGTGGTTTTAAAAGACGAGAGTCTTTAATTTTATAAAGTTTAGATGCCCTAGGTTCGAAAATAATTACTTCTAAAAGAGAAAGAGGCCTAAAATGTTGACGTTTTACTTTTCCTTTACCACTTTTTGGAAAACTCACAATTGAAGATAGCCTTCCTTTTTGCTCTGTAAGAAGGTTGACAATAATCTTATCATCTCCATACTTAAAGGAATTTAAGACGATAGCTTTAGTGGTAATGAGCATTAAAAAATAGTTTTTAAGAAAAACAAAATTAAAGGCTTTAAGCTAAATAAGCAAATTTTGCTTTGCTTTATCTTAAAAAACGCAAGACTTCAGATGAAAATAAAAAAGCAAAATTCAACAAAAAGTTTGTGTAAACAAAATAAAACGTCTACCTTTGCACCGCAAAACAAGAATGGTCCCTTCGTCTATCGGCTAGGACGAGAGATTTTCATTCTCTAAAGAGGAGTTCGACTCTCCTAGGGACTACTAATAAACTTTAGTTAAAATACTTTCAAAAGCTATTAAAGATGGCAAATCACAAATCAGCGCTAAAAAGAATACGCCAGACAAAGAAAAGAACATTGCACAATAGGTATTATGCTAAGACTATGCGTAACGCTGTTCGCAAGCTACGTGCAATGACAAACAAAGAAGAGGCATTAAAGGCCTACCCAAACGTACAGAAAATGCTTGACAAGTTGGCAAAAACTAACATAATCCACAAAAATAAGGCTGCAAATCTAAAATCAAAGATTTCTGCCTACATTAACAAGCTATAAGAGAAAAGATTTTCTTTTTTTACATAAAGAA
>JAJQAI010000136.1:968-3765 GCA_021203915.1 Prevotella sp.
AAGAAAAGCTGTTGTTTCACACCTTAAAATGAAGCAACGGCTTTTTCTTGGTTAATGGAGAAAAAACAGACCTACCTATTGGGAAAAGGAGATTTTATTCCTTTGTTTTTTTAGCTATAAAAACCCTTGAAATTTTACATTTTTTTTAGCTCTTTTTTTAGCTCTTTTTCCGCTTTTTTTTGCTATCTTTGTGCGTTAATTAACTCATATTCTTTACAGTAGTAAGATGGCAAAAAAACAAAACATCGAAGACAATTACTCAGCGAGTAATATTCAAGTCTTAGAGGGACTTGAGGCAGTGCGCAAGCGCCCGGCTATGTATATCGGGGATATCAGCGAAAAAGGTTTACACCACTTAGTAAACGAAACCGTTGATAACTCAATTGACGAGGCAATGGCTGGATATTGTTCCAATATTGAAGTAATCATAAATGAGGATAACTCTATAATTGTTTTAGATGATGGACGAGGCATCCCCGTAGACGAACATGAGAAAATGCATAAATCAGCCTTAGAGGTTGTTATGACAGTCCTTCATGCTGGCGGAAAATTCGACAAGGGATCCTACAAAGTATCCGGTGGTCTTCATGGCGTTGGAGTATCTTGCGTTAATGCTCTTTCATCCCGTATGGTCTCTGAGGTTTATCGTGATGGCAAAATATACCAACAGGAATATGAGCGTGGTATTCCTAAAAGTCCTGTTAAGGTTATTGGTAGCACAAAGCTTCGTGGTACAAAGCAGCAATTTTGGCCCGATGGAACCATCTTTACCACCACTGAGTTTAAATATGATATTATAGCTAAGCGTATGCGTGAGCTTGCCTATCTAAACGCAGGCGTTAGGATTACTTTAAAGGATCTGCGTCCCGATGAAGATGGTAAAACAAAACAAGAAGTTTTCCATGCTAAGGATGGACTTAAAGAGTTCGTACGTTACATTGATCGTCATCGCACCCATTTGGTTGATGATGTTATATATCTAAAAACTGAAAAGCAAGGCATTCCTATTGAGGTTGCTATAATGTACAATACTGATTATAGCGAAAATATTCACTCCTACGTGAACAATATTAACACCATTGAGGGAGGTACGCATCTAGTAGGCTTCCGTATGGCATTAACCTCAACATTAAAAAAATATACCGATAACGATCCAACAATAGCAAAACAGATTGAAAAGGCTAAGATAGAAATTACCGGTGAGGACTTTAGAGAAGGCTTAACAGCTGTTATATCCATAAAGGTTGCAGAGCCTCAGTTTGAAGGCCAAACAAAGACAAAGCTAGGTAATAGCGAGGTTACCGGAGCGGTAAGACAGGCTGTAGCCGAAGCCCTTACATATTATCTTGAGGAGCACCCCAAAGAAGCTCGCTTAATATGCGAAAAGGTTATCCTAGCAGCAACTGCACGTATTGCAGCTCGTAAGGCTAGAGAAAGTGTTCAAAGAAAGAACCCAATGTCTGGCGGTGGATTGCCCGGTAAGCTAGCTGACTGCTCAAATAAAGACCCAAAAGAATGTGAAATCTTCCTTGTCGAGGGTGACTCAGCAGGTGGCTCCGCCAAGCAAGGCCGTGATCGCTATACACAAGCCATACTTCCACTTCGTGGTAAAATCTTAAACGTTGAAAAAGTAATGTGGCATAAGGTGTTCGAAAGTGAATCAGTTATGAACATTATTCAAAGCATTGGAGTACGTTTTGGCGTGGATGGTGAAGGCGATAAAGAAGCCAATATTGATAAGTTACGCTATGATAAGATAATCATCATGACCGATGCCGATGTGGATGGATCTCATATTGATACGCTTATTATGACCCTATTTTATCGCTTTATGCCTAAGGTAATACAAAATGGGCATTTATATATTGCAACTCCACCTCTTTACCTATGTACGTTTAAAAATTCAGCTAAAGAGTATTGCTATACAGAGCAACAACGTCAGGCTTTCTTAGATAAATATGGTAACGGAACAGAAGATGATAAGAACATCCACACTCAACGTTACAAAGGCCTTGGAGAGATGAACCCAGAGCAACTTTGGGATACAACAATGAATCCAGAAACACGCCTTCTTAAGCAGGTAACAATTGAAAATGCTGCTGAGGCAGATGAGATATTCTCTATGTTAATGGGTGATGACGTAGAACCACGTCGTAACTTTATAGAAAAGAACGCAACCTACGCCAATATAGACGCCTAAAAAAAGCGTTAGAGGAAAAATATTTTAAGGGCTAAGATTTTTTCTTTTAGCCCTTAATTTTTTTATCTTACTATCTTTTTGCCTCCTACGATATATATACCTTTTGAAAGAGCATTTATATCCTTACCTACGTATCTTCCATCAATACTATAGATTCTTTCCTTTTGGGGCTCAGCTATAGATTTAATAGCATTTACCCTAGCTCCTTCCATCATAAAATTAAAGGAAATCCTTCCATCAGAGCTTTTGCTTATTCCTGTTATTGGCTTATTCATAAAGTAAGTACCATCAGTATTTTGATTGTTTAAAGTAGCAGCAGGCGTGGAAGAATTGGTAAGAGAATTGTTGTTTTGATAAGGATAGGGATCTCCTTGAAGACTTCTAGATGTAGAAGAAAGTTGATTATCCGCTGGTATTATCGTCATGCGCTGTAAAGAAGTGGAATTAACTTGATTCATATACCATGCCTGCTCATCGTAATCCACATGCACAACTAAAAGACCTGAGCCTGGAAGACCCGCATCCCAACTTTTTAGTTGTCTATTTTCTAGAATATAATACTCATTCTCATTGGCATCATTATAAATAATATATATA
>JAJQAI010000247.1 GCA_021203915.1 Prevotella sp.
GAATAATCCTATTATTAATTTACAAAAGGAAACAACATGAAAAAGATTGAGGCAATTATCCGTAAGTCAAGGTTTGAGGAAGTTAAGCGAGCCTTGCTAGAGGCCGACATCGAGTGGTTCTCCTACTACGATGTAAGAGGCGAAGGAAAAATGCGACAAGCGCGCATTTATCGTGGAATAATGTACGACACGAGTTCCATAGAAAGAACTCTGGTTTCACTAGTTGTTAGGGATAAGAACGTTGAAAAGACGATTTCTGCTATTACAAGAGCAGCCCAAACAGGAGAAATTGGTGACGGACGTATCTTCGTTATACCCATAGAAGATGCCGTAAGAATACGCACGGGTGAACGAGGAGATATAGCTCTTTATAACGCGGAGCAGGAAAAATAGAGCTATTTGTCAAGAAGGTATTAGTTAAGGTGTAAAAAAGATACATATTTTAATAGTAAGATTATGATAAAGAAAAATACTTTTGGGCTAGTAGTTGCGAGAGTCCTCGCACTTGCCCTAATTATGTGCTTATTCACAACAAAAATATTCGCTTCTGAGACTGTAGAAGCGACCCTTGATAGCGGTAATACCGCATGGATGACAGTAGCTACAGTGCTTGTGTTACTAATGTCTATTCCAGGTATAGCGCTATTCTATGGCGGTTTGGTTCGTCAAAAGAACATGTTAAGCGTTATAATGCAAACAATGCTTATCGTTGGAGTGGTAAGTATTCTTTGGGTAGCAATTGGCTACACATGGGCATTTGATACAAGTTTTCAAGAATCAGGAAATCCACTTTTCTGTATAATGGGAGGCTTTGATAAAGCTTTTTTGCATGGAATAACGATAAATACACTTACCGATGGAAACATTCCAGAGATTACATTTGCGATGTTCCAGTGTATGTTTGCTCTAATTACTCCGGCACTTATTCTAGGAGCATTTGCCGAAAGAATAAAATTCAAGGGTTATATGATATTTATCATTCTTTGGGTGATTATCGCTTATTTCCCTATGGCACATTGGGTATGGGGCGGAGGCTTCTTGCAGGAGATGGGAGCTATTGACTTTGCAGGTGGTACCGTAGTACATATAAACGCTGGAATTTCAGCACTCATTATGGCCATCATGATAGGAAAGCGCGAGGACTATCGAGCAGGACACCCTATCACCCCGCACAATATTACCTTAGTATTCTTGGGGACATCACTTTTGTGGCTCGGATGGTTTGGCTTTAACGCTGGAAGTGGACTAGCTGCAGATGGACTAGCTGCTAATGCTTTCTTAGTTACCCATATTGCTACGGCTACAGCTGCTGTTACTTGGATGATAATAGATTGGATATTCAACAAAAAGCCAACAACCGTTGGCGCCTGCACCGGTGCTGTAGCAGGATTGGTAGCTATCACCCCAGCTGCCGGAAGTGTAGATTTACTTGGAGCATTTTGCATCGGTATTATCACCCCAATTATCTGCTTCTTTATGGTAGCTGTAGTAAAAGCTAAATTCAAGTATGACGATGCTCTTGATGCCTTTGGTGTGCACGGAGTTGGTGGTATTATCGGTTCTATTTTAACTGGTGTCTTCGCTACAAGAATAATCACAGGAGAGATGGGCGAACAAGGCGCACTCTATGGCGATTGGAACCAGCTAGGTATTCAGATTGTTGCTACCCTAGTATCAATAGTGTATAGTGCAGTAGTTACCTTTATTCTCTTTAAGATCGTTAATGCTATTGTAGGTATAAGAGTTGACAAACGAGTTGAAGAGGAAGGTCTAGATATCTACGAGCACGGAGAGTCAGCATATAACTAAGTATTAATCCATATTTAAACAATCAAAAAAAGAAATTTTATGTGTGGAATAGTTTCTATTTTTAATATTCAGCAACAAAGTGCTGAATTAAGGCAAAAAGCCTTGAGAATGAGTCAAAAAATTCGTCATAGAGGTCCTGATTGGAGCGGTATATACTCTGGAGGTTCTGCCATACTGGCTCATGAGCGTCTATCAATAGTAGACCCTGAATCAGGTAAACAGCCCCTGTTTAGTCCTGATAAAAAGCAGGTCTTGGCCGTTAATGGTGAAATCTATAACCATAAGGAGATAAGAAAAAAATATCGTGGTAAGTATCACTTTCTAACCAAAAGTGACTGCGAGGTTATTCTTGCTCTATACCGTGATAAGGGTGCTAATCTCTTAGAGGAAATAAGTGGTATTTTTTCCTTTGCTCTATACGATGCTGAAAAGGACGAGTTTTTAATTGCCCGCGACCCTATTGGCGTTATTCCGCTATATATCGGATATGACAAAAAGGGGCTGATTTACGTTGCAAGCGAGCTAAAGGCCCTAGAGGGCAACTGTGATAGATATGAGCCATTCCCTCCTGGACATTACTTTTCAAGCCGGGAGAAAGAAATTAAGCGATATTACACTCGCGATTGGTTTTCTTATGATAACGTAAAGGACAATAAGGCTGAAAGAAAAGATATTCGCTCTTCACTTGAGGATGCTGTTAAACGGCAACTTATGAGCGATGTACCGTATGGAGTGCTTCTTAGTGGAGGCTTAGACTCTTCCATTATTAGCGCCATTGCCGAAAAGTATTCAAAACATAGGATAGAGGAGGATAGCAAGCAGACGGCGTGGTGGCCTCGCTTGCACTCCTTTGCCGTAGGTCTTAAAGGAGCGCCAGACCTTGCAAAAGCAAGAATGGTAGCTGACCACATAGGGACTGTTCACCACGAGATAAACTACACCATCCAAGAGGGTCTTGATGCCATACGCGATGTGATTTACTTTACAGAAACATACGATGTAACCACAGTTCGCGCATCCACACCAATGTACCTACTAGCTCGCGTGATAAAATCAATGGGCATTAAGATGGTCCTATCGGGCGAAGGAGCAGATGAGATTTTTGGTGGTTATCTTTACTTCCATAAAGCTCCTGATGCAAAGGCATTTCATGAAGAAACGCTTAGGAAAATCTCTAAACTCCACCTATATGATTGCTTAAGGGCAAACAAAAGCCTAGCAGCATGGGGTGTTGAAGGACGTGTGCCTTTCTTAGATAAGGAATTCCTTGACGTTGCTATGCGAATAAACCCAGAGGCTAAAATGTGTCCTAAAAGTACCATTGAAAAGAAAATATTGCGTGAAGCGTTTTCAGATATGCTACCACAAGAGATTGCATGGCGGCAAAAAGAACAATTCTCCGATGGAGTTGGCTATTCCTGGATAGATACCTTAAAGAAAATCACTTCAGATCAAGTAAGTGATTATCAAATGGAGCACGCAGAAGAGCGTTTTAAGATAAATCCTCCACGCAACAAGGAAGAATACTACTATCGCTCCATATTTGCTGAGCATTTCCCCAGCGATAGTGCTGCACTCTCAGTTCCAAGCGTTCCAAGCGTTGCTTGTAGCACTCAAGAAGCTTTAGCATGGGATAAGGCATTCAAAAATATGAATGATCCAAGTGGAAGAGCTGTAAGTGGTGTTCATGAAAAGGCTTATTAAGCTATTATGAGCATCGGCACTACATCTAGGGAAAACTCCCAAAATAATTTATAAACGATTATTTTGAGAATTGTTTGTACTTGTTAATTTTATTAACTGTACGATAATTAACAACTAGAAAAAATCATGAAAATAAAAAGAATTCTTTTAACTTTTTTATGTGTAGTGCCATTGATGGCATTCTCACAAATATTCTCCTTCAGTGGCGAACTTGCCACTGAACTAGAATGGGACATGAACAAGA
>JAJQAI010000248.1 GCA_021203915.1 Prevotella sp.
TTGTATGATAACAACGATGAAGGAGCTATAACAGTACCATTTGGCTCGGGGTGTTCAACTTTGATACTAATGGCAATAAGAGAGAATCTTCTTTCGGGCAAAAAAGTTTTTCTTGGGGGCTTTGATCCATCGGTACGTCCCTATTTGGGAAAAGATGAATTAGGTCTTTCAATTCCTAGATCTAGATTTATAAGTATGCAAGCTACACTTGAAAGTTGTTGTTTGTTTGGTACAACGGCTTGGGAGAAAATTAAACAGAGAATTGTGAATTGTGAATAAATAGGCTTATTTTTTCAAAATATGTTATAAACTTTGCTTATAACGCGTATTTTAACGACATTTGTCCTTGTCATAAAGTACCAAGCAAATGAAAAACCTATATATCACTCTTTTTATAGCTTTATTTTTTTGCTTAAATCTAGTGGCTCAGCAACAACGAGAGCCCTTTAATGGATTACTAATGGATTTTGATGGTAAGCCTATTAAATCAGCTCGCATTTATGTAAAGGGCCCTAGAAATTATGCGCTTACCAATAGTAAAGGGCAGTTTGGCCTAACTAATGTCTTACCTACTGATACATTAAGAATACTCGTTAAGAAACGACTTTATAGTGTGGCGGTTGATGGAAAAAAGAGTATCAGCATTAGACTTTATGATGAAAGAAGAATAGAATCCCAGGAAGATCAAGAACTTATAAATTGGGGATATGGTTATGTATCGCGCCGAGAATGTACTCTTCCATATAATATAATTACTGGTCAAGAACTTCAGCGCAGTGGCTGTCGTGATATACTTTCTGCTCTCGAAGGACGTGTGCCAGGACTAAATATAACCACAGGTGAGACACGAGGTGACTATCGAGTAAATATCCGTGGAGAAAGAAGTTTTCTTTGTAGTTCTACCCCAATTTTTATGGTAGACAACATAAAGGTTAGCTCGCTCGATTTTGTCAACCTATATGACGTAGATTATGTGGAGGTGATGAAGGATGGGAGTATTTATGGAAGTGAAGGGGCAAATGGAGTTATAATGGTATTCACAAAAAGATGATGAACATTTCCCTAGAGAGTTTGGATATGATGAGTGTATGAGGAATTCTTTAAACGCATATTTTAATTAAAGCAATTAATCCAAATAAAATATTCCCTTTTTTCAACTGGTTTTTGTCGTCATACTTTTTTTAGGCATGACTCAAAGGATTTTCTCTCAATCAAAATCAACGAAATCCCTTATACTTAATCGTGTTATGACCTATAAGGATAGAGAGAAAATACCTGATGATACCATAAAAACAAACGTATATCTAAGGTATTACTTTAATAGGGTTAAAAAGAATGCCACACTCAATATTATACCAACGATGTACGCCATATCAAGGGGCGGTAAAGAATTCGCTGGTGAAAGCTATAATGATGTACTTATTAACGATGGTGAAATGATAAAGTCTACACGCCGGCTTAATATAAGTACAATTCCGCATTTTAAGAATACAATGCCCACTTTGCTTAAATATTTAACACCTGACGTTTACGATAAGACTCTGCTCGATAATCAGCTCTTATCTCCATTTAACTCACACAATCAGAAGCTCTACAAATACAAAATAATAGAAATAGATGATACCCACGCAGAAATAACCTTTCACCCCAAAAGGCGTAATACACAATTAGTTAGTGGCTCAGCAACAGTTAATTCTGAGACAGGTCAGATCTTAAGAGTTAAACTCAATGGTGAGTACGATATGATTAATTTTCATATTGATGCTTTAATGGGCAAGCAAGGTCAACGCTCTCTTTATCCCGAAATATGTGATATTAATTCTACGTTCCGCTTTTTAGGTAATAAAATTACTTGCTCATATCATTCGGTTTTTGATAACTTAGTAACGCTTCCCGATACGCTAGTTGATTCTCACGATGAAGCTCTTATGGATGAGTTAAGACCAACACCATTGCCAGAGAATATTGAGGAAATTTACATTCGAGCAGACTCTATAGCTAAAGAAAAGGCATTAAGAGATACACCAAAAAAAAATCGTTGGCATAGGATCCTATGGGATTTAATTGGAGATAATTTGGTTAATAGGATAAAGGGGAATTTCGGCAGTGATAACCAAGGAAGTTTTCGCCTATCCCCTATTATCAATCCCCTATATCTTGGTTATAGTAATAGCAAGGGAATAACGTATAAATTCAAGCTAAACGCCAGCTACGCTTTCACACCCTCACAGGAAATCTCTCTAAATTTTAGAGCAGGATATTCCTTTAAACAACATCAGTTCCATTTCATTACGCCACTGACCTATACCTTTAATAGAAAACACAATGGCTATGTGCAATATGAAATAGGTAATGGCAATAGAATTACATATGCCAACATAGTCAATCACTTAAAGAATGACAACCCCAATCTTCAAAATCTAGATAGCGTTAATATGAAGTACTTTAAGGACTTTCATATGAAGTTAGTAGCTAACTATGATATAACTCCTAAGTGGGGAGGTCAAGTAGGCGTAGTATTCCATAAACGCTCAGCTGTTGATAGAGGAGCATTCCACGAGGCAGGCTTAAGAGCAAGATATTATTCCTTTGCACCAATGCTAAAGCTTAAGTATAGACCTTATGGATATAAAGGACCAATATTTACTGTCGATTATGAACGTGGAATTCATGCGGGTTTGGCCGACATGGAGTATGAGCGTTTTGAGTTCGATGCTTCTTGGCTGAGGAAATTTAACCGTCTAAGAAGTCTTTCGATGAGACTAGGTGGAGGATTCTATACTTCACAAAATAAAAGTTCCTACTTTGTAGACTATACTAACTTCCGCGATGAAACCATTCCTGTTGGTTGGAATGATGACTGGTCGGGAGAATTCCAACTTTTAAGAAGTGAGTGGTATAATTCCTCTAAATATTATATACGTGGTAATGTGACTTTTGAGTCCCCACTAATGGCGCTCTCGCTTATACCATACGTTGGAAGACTTATGGAATTAGAGCGAGTGTACATGAATTTCATTTTCGTTGACCATCTACATCCATATATAGAATATGGTTATGGTTTTACGAATAGATTCTTTTCTTTTGGCGTATTCCTAGCAACTAAGAATTTAGCATACGATAGAATAGGATGCCGTTTTGCAATAGAACTGTTTAATGATTGGTAAAAAAATAGATAATTTTCATGATGAAACCACTTTCGGTATATAAGGCAAGTGCAGGTAGTGGAAAAACCTATACTCTAGCTCTTGAATATATTAAACTTTTAATTAAAGATCCTTATTGCTTTAAAAAAATTCTAGCAGTAACCTTTACCAACAAGGCTACAGAGGAGATGAAAAATCGTATCTTGAGCCAACTTTATGGTATATCTAAAGGCTTAGAGGACTCTGAGAGTTACTTACTTGACGTAACTCAGGCCCTTGGGATTTCCAAAGAACAGTGTAAAGAAAGTGCTAAAAAGGCTCTAAACTGTCTTTTGCATAACTACAATCACTTCCGTGTTGAAACAATTGATTCCTTCTTTCAGTCCATCATGCGTAACTTAGCACGTGAGCTAGATTTAACGGCAAATTTAAAAATAGACCTTAACGATGAACAGGTAAAAGATCAAGCAGTGGATCTTTTAATAGAACAGCTTGATTCTAAGAACATCCTTCTTCAATGGATTATAAGCTATATTATCTCAAATATAGAGGAG
>JAJQAI010000268.1 GCA_021203915.1 Prevotella sp.
ATCTTAACACTAATCGTTAAGTTTAGCCTTTAAGAATTCGCGATTAAGTCGTGCAATATTTGCAATGCTCTCATTCTTCGGGCATTCAGCTTCACATTGACGTGTATTAGTACAATTACCAAAGCCAAGCTCTTCCATTTTCATAATCATTGATTTAACACGCTTTGCTGCCTCAGGACGTCCTTGAGGTAAAAGAGCTAACTGACTTACTTTGGAACTTACGAAAAGCATTGCTGAACCATTCTTGCAAGCAGCTACACAAGCACCACAACCAATACATGTAGCACAATCCATTGCTTCATCTGCAGCTTCTTTAGAGATGAGAATTGCATTGGCATCTTGAGGTTGACCCGTACGTACGGTAATATAACCACCCGCCTGAATTATCTTATCAAATGCTCCACGGTCTACCATGCAATCCTTTATAACAGGGAAGCCAGCAGAACGCCAAGGTTCAACAGTAATCACATCGCCATCGTTAAAACGACGCATATATAACTGGCATGTTGTTGCACCAGTATTTGGACCATGAGGATGCCCATTAACATAAAGCGAGCACATTCCGCAAATACCTTCACGACAATCGTGGTCAAACACGAATGGCTCCTTACCCTCACTTATAAGCTCTTCGTTAAGGATGTCCAACATCTCAAGAAATGAAGTATCATCTGGTATATCCTTCATTTCACGCGTATCAAAATGACCCTTTTCTTTAGGACCATTCTGACGCCAAAACTTCAATGTAAAACTTATATTTCTAGCCATGATGCTTTTTCCTTTATTTTGAACAAAATTAATTCTTGTAATTACGTGTCTGAACCTTTATTGCCTCATACTCTAATGACTCCTTAATAAGCTCTGGAGATTTATCATCACTTCCTTGATACTCCCAACAACCAACATAGAAGAAGTTTTCGTCATCTCTCTTAGCCTCACCTTCTTCAGTTTGGTATTCCTCACGGAAATGGCCACCACAAGACTCATTTCTAGATAGAGCATCATAAGCAACAAGTTCGCCCATGATAAGGAAATCACGAAGATGTACCGCTTTGTCTAACTCGGTATTAAGACCTTCCTTTTTACCGGGAATGAACAAATTAGTATCAAATTCCTTACGGAGATTCTTTATTAACTCAAGACCTTTCTTTAAGCCTTCAGCTGTGCGTCCCATACCAACATAATCCCACATTATATGACCTAGTTCCTTGTGTATGGAGTCAACGGAGCGTTTTCCTTGAATACTCATTAGGCGGTCAATTTCTGCTTGAACTGCTTTTTCTGCTTCCTCGAACTCAGGCAAATCAGTAGAAATACGTGGCCAAATTTCTTGGTCAGCAAGGTAATTCTGAATAGTATATGGTAGGACGAAGTATCCATCAGCAAGTCCCTGCATCAAAGCGGATGCTCCAAGACGATTTGCACCATGGTCTGAGAAGTTACACTCACCAATGGCAAAGAGTCCACTAATACTTGTCATTAGTTCATAATCAACCCAAATTCCGCCCATTGTATAGTGAATCGCAGGATAAATCATCATAGGATTCTCATAAGGGCTTACATCGGTTATCTCCTCATACATATCAAAGAGGTTGCCATATCTCTGTTCAACAACGTCTTTGCCAAGACGCTCTATACTCTCGGAAAAATCGAGGAAAACAGCAAGACCAGTATTGTTAACACCATAACCCTTATCACAACGCTCTTTAGCTGCTCTACTTGCAACGTCACGAGGAACAAGGTTTCCAAAAGCTGGGTAACGACGCTCTAGATAGTAATCACGATCCTCTTCGGGGATGTCCCTACCCTGCAGTGTTCCCTCTTGCAATTTCTTAGCATCCTCAAGTTTCTTTGGAACCCAAATACGACCATCATTACGTAAGGACTCTGACATCAACGTAAGTTTTGACTGTTTATCACCATGTACTGGAATACATGTTGGGTGTATCTGTACATAAGAAGGATTAGCAAAATATGCACCCTTACGATAGCAGGCCATGGCTGCAGTACAATTGCAACCCATTGCATTGGTTGAAAGGAAGTATGTATTTCCATATCCACCGGTAGCAATTACTACAGCATTAGCTGTAAAACGCTCAAGCTTTCCAGTTATTAAATTCTTTGCTATTATTCCTCTTGCATGGCCATTGACAATGACTAAGTCAAGCATCTCGTATCTAGTGTGTAGCTTAACTTTACCTGCTTTTACTTGACAACTTAGTGCAGAATATGCACCAAGAAGCAATTGCTGTCCTGTCTGACCCTTGGCATAGAATGTTCTAGAAACTAGCGCACCACCAAAAGAGCGGTTAGCAAGCATTCCACCATACTCTCTTGCAAAAGGAACACCTTGAGCAACACATTGGTCAATTATATTGTTGGATACTTCGGCAAGACGATAAACATTAGCCTCACGAGATCTATAATCGCCTCCCTTTACAGTATCATAAAAAAGACGATAAATAGAATCACCATCGTTTTGGTAATTTTTTGCAGCATTAATACCTCCTTGAGCAGCGATAGAATGCGCACGACGAGGTGAGTCTTGTATGCAGAAACTCAGCACATTGAAGCCCATCTCACCAAGACTAGCAGCAGCGCTAGCACCAGCCAGACCAGTTCCTACAACTATTACGTCAAGTTTAAGTTTATTCTTGGGGTTCACTAGACGTTGGTGATCCTTATAGTTGGTCCATTTTTCAGCAATGGGACCTTCAGGAATCCTTGAATCTATATTCTTAGCCATAAACTTTTCGTTTTTTAAAGATTATGTGTTTCCGTTTTTTCTTTTACTTAAGGGAATCAATATGGATGTAGACTTGGAGCAAGGTGGAAGGCAAAAGCCAAAACAACCACTAAAAAGCACAACATCAATAAAGTCACATATACGATTGCAATAACTTTCCAACGACAGAACCAGGTTTTGCCATTCCAACCAATAGTCTGAATAGCGCTCCAAAAACCATGGGTAAGATGAAACCATATTGCTGCAATCCAGATAACGTAAAGTACTACATAAAGTGGATTAGAGAATGTCGCTATAATATAACCAAATCCATCCGAAGGATTGTACGGGCCATATAAACCTGTAATTTCAGCGAACATCATGTTGCGCCAAAAATTATGAAGGTGAAGTATAAGACCTAAAAACACTATCAATCCAAGTGCAAGCATGTTCTGCGATGCCCATTCAACTTTTCCAGGGCGCGAAGTTACGGCATATCGCTCACTACCACGAGCACGTCTGTTTTGTATTGTTAAGATAAATGCATAAACGATATGTAGTACCGCAAGCGCTGCAAGAAATATTGTTGCAACAACAGCATACCAATTAGCTCCTAAGAATTCACAAATCGTATTATAGGCGTTGCCAGAAATAAGGGCAACAAAGTTCATCGATGCGTGAAACGTTAGGAACAAAATGAGCGCAATACCTGTTATGGACATTACGAGTTTTCTTCCGATAGGTGAATTAATTAGCCACATAAACTATTGAAAATTAAGTATTTGACTGCATTATTTAAGTAACTTGGGAAACCTAAAAACCACTTAGGTATTAAAGGCTAAAACATAAAAAACTCTTTTCATAGAGTATCCTTGCTTTTAAGATTTGCAAATATAGTCTATTTTAGTGATAAATCAAACTATTTTGTTAAAATTACAACATGTAATTTATATATTTGCATCAACTTATATTCCAAGA
>JAJQAI010000122.1 GCA_021203915.1 Prevotella sp.
TAATAGTATAGCCTACGCTAATGCTAAAAAAATTACTATAACATGTAAAAAGAAAGAGGATAAAAATTCAAAAAAAGAAAACCATCATTATTACGAATTTAAGGTGAGTGATAATGGTATAGGTATTGATCCACAACATTTACCTCATATCTTTGAGCGTTTTTATCGCATTGACAAGGGACGCTCTCGCAAAGCCGGTGGTACAGGGCTTGGGCTAGCCATTGTAAAGAACGCTATTACCTCTCTTAAAGGAGAGATTACAGCCGAAACAACACCAGGGGGAGGATTAACTATTCGCTTTACTTTAAACTCTATAGATAATTTGTAAAGAAATCGTAATTTCATTGCAATATTTTCGTAACAACCTTTTGTGAGCTTTGCATCATGAAAGGTTTTTTTATATTATTAATCGCGCTTATTGGCTATGTGCCATGTCAGGGCGAAGGTGGTGATTACCTACCTAAACTTCACGGTATTTTAAGAGGAAAGTATGAATATGAGCCCAATCTAGATGCCTCGCGCTTTGAGGTAAGAAACGCTCGTGTTAGTTTGGAAGGAAACCTTCCGCTTCGTTCTTGCTACAAGGTAGAAGTAGATTTTTGTGACGAAACGGAAATTAAAATGAAGGATGCTTGGGTTGGTATTAACCCATGGAAAACTCTACGTGTTAGTATCGGTCAACAAAGAATGCCATTTAGTATCGATGCTCATCGTAACCCCTCGGAGCAGTATTTTGCTAATCGTAGTTTTATCGCTAAGCAGACAGGAGACATTAGAGATGTTGGTCTACTTGTAAGTTATACCTTTAAAGCCAAGGAATCTAGCAGGGATATTGCTGCAGTAAGTGCTGGTATTTTCAATGGTTCTAACATAACGAACCAAAAGACTGCTTGGCATGGAGATTGGAACTATTCAGCTAGACTGCAATTATTTCCAATTGAAGGACTTGCCATAGTACCTAGCATACAACATACAGCAATCGCTGATCGCTTGGTGCATTACACCTCACTAGGTATTGGATCTTACTATGAAAAAAAGGGTTGGCACATAGAAGCTGAATATCAACACAAGTCTTATAGTAATGATGCCTTTAATGCATGTAATGCAGTAGATGCCATGCTTATATATAGGATTCCAATAAAAAAAGAAAAGTTTTTTTTAGACAAAATAAGCTGTATGGGGCGCTTCGACTATATGGGTAACCATACCGATGGAAGTGGTGGCTTTGAAGAAGACAGTCCTACACGTCTTGTTATGACCGATGCAGAAAGATATCGTTTTACATTCGGAGTTACACTTAGCGTACGTAACCCGTATTTCCCAACTGAAATACGATTTAATTACGAAAAATACCATTATCCCCATGGTGGGGCAAAAGAGTCTGAACGTGACAAATTAGTAGCAGAGCTTGCGATAAGATTTTGATTTAATAACTAAAATAATATGAACACTCTTTTTCTGGGTATCGTTGTACTGCTCATCCTTCTAGCAATATTTGATCTAATAGTCGGGGTGAGCAACGATGCGGTAAATTTCTTAAACTCAGCCATCGGTGCAAAGGTGGCTAAATTTCGTACCATAGCCATAGTTGCTGCAGTGGGCGTATTTTTTGGAGCTGCCATGAGTAATGGCATGATGGACGTAGCACGCCATGGCATAATGACGCCTGAATACTTCTCTTTTTACGATGTAATATGCGTATTCCTAGCAGTAATGCTTACCGATGTGGTGTTACTGGATGTTTTCAATACACTTGGTATGCCAACATCAACCACCGTAAGTATGGTCTTTGAGCTTTTAGGTGGTGCTTTTGCTATAGCACTTTTAAGAATAATACATGGAGCAACAGCCTCTGATGGCACACTGCTTAATTTAGGAGATTTGCTCAATACAGAAAAGGCTATGTCAGTAATCCTTGGTATTTTCTTAAGCGTAGCCATAGCATTTGTCTTGGGAGCTATCATTCAGTGGATAACACGTTTGGTCTTTACCTTTACTTATCGAGCAGGTGCCAAGGTAACGGGCGTAACAAAGCCAAAGGGTACTCTCTTTGGTTCATCACTCAAAATAGGAATCTTAGCAGGTATATCCATTGGTGTAATAATATGGTTTATGCTTATCAATGGTCTTAAGGGTTCAAGTTTGATGACTGAGGATCTAAAAGAGATGATAAACGGGAATTCTTGGTATATTCTAGGAAGTTGTGTCGTGCTATTCTCCATAATTATGACCATACTTAGTGCCTTTAAGGTTCGAGTTCTTAAATTCGTTGTCCTACTTGGAACAGCAGCTCTAGCAATGGCATTTGCTAGCAATGACTTAGTGAATTTTGTGGGAGTACCACTAACGGGACTAGAGGCCTTCCAAGACTTCACTACATACGGAAATTGCGAGGCTTCATCATTTATGATGACAAGTCTTATGGGAAATGCACACACACCTATAGTTTTCCTTATTTTAGCCGGTGTTATTATGGTTCTTTCTCTTATTTTCAGCAGAAAGGCACGGAACGTTGTAAATACATCAGTCAACCTTAGCCGACAATCTGAAGGTGATGAAATGTTTGGCTCAAGCGCCATTGCCCGCACACTTGTTAGAACGTTTCAAAATATTGCAACTTTCATAGTTCATAACACTCCTCGACCTATCGCAAAGTGGATAAACTCACGTTTTAACGCTGAAGAGTCTATAATGCCAGAAGGAGCTGCATTCGATCAAGTCAGAGCAATTGTAAACCTTGTAGTAGCAAGTTTACTTGTCACCCTTGGTACATCATTAAAACTTCCTCTTTCCACAACATATGTTACATTTATGGTAGCCATGGGTAGTAGTCTTGCCGATAGGGCTTGGAGTAGAGAATCTGCCGTATTTAGAATAACTGGTATGCTATCAGTAATTGGTGGATGGTTCATTACAGCAGGTGCTGCTTTCATACTCTGCTATCTGCTCACAAACGCGCTCTACTTTGGAAGTTCTGTAGCTATGTGTCTAGGAGTTGTACTTGTTATTTTCTTCCTTATTCGCAGCAACCTTTATGGTAAGAACAAACATGAGCAAGACGATGTTGTCTTTAGAAAGCTTTTAAGTTCTCTTTCTGATGGGGAGAGATGGTCACTACTATGTGAACATGTAGCAACAACCTGTGATAATCAAATTAAGTTTGTTGCAGAGTGTTATGAAAATACTGTAAACGCTTTCTTCCATGAAGAATACCGACGACTTCGTCATGCTAGTTCAGATATGGAAGAACAAAGAAAAGCCTTTAGGCGTGAACGACAACGTGAGATTATTGGACTAAGAAGGATAAATCCAATACTTGCTGTGGAGCGAAACACTTGGTATTTCCTTACTATCAACTCACTATCTCAAATGCTTCATTCACTTGAGCGTATAATAGAGCCATGTCGTGAACATGTTGGGAACAATTTTAGTCCTGTCCCAGAAGAATACACCCAATCCTTCCTTGCCTATAGCAATGAGATAAAAAGACTTTTGGAACGTGGCTCAAAGATGTTTCAAGATGGCGATTTGCAAGGATCTAGTGACCTAAGAAATGACACAGATAAGTTACAACGCTCACTTTCTTCATATCGAAAAAATATTATGGATGTGATGCAACGTAGTGATACAAACATAGAATCGATGGGTGTCTTGCTTAATCTTGTTCAAGAGTCACAAGAACTTCTTAG
>JAJQAI010000238.1 GCA_021203915.1 Prevotella sp.
ACGCAAATCTCTAAGGGATATATTCCCCCGATTCATGATTTTGCCATTGAGACGTTGGATGCAAATGAGGATATTACCGATAGTGTGCTTGAGCATAAAGGTTACTCTTTTTTGCTAATCTCTCCACACTTAGAGAATGCGGATGACTCTAATTTTGGCGAAATAGATATGCTCTATGAGTATTCCAAGAAGCAGGGGTATCCATTTTATGCTCTAACTGCTAGTGGGGAGAAGGCTATTCAGTATTGGCGAGATATAACGGGTGCGGAGTACGATTTTTATCATACCGATGAGATAACTCTAAAGACTATCATACGAAGTAATCCTGGACTTGTGCTTCTTAAAAATGGGGTAGTGGCAGGAAAATGGAGTTACAACAACCTGCCTAAACTAGATACTTCTTCTTTAGGACTTGAGAGTTTAGGATATGGAAATATTCAAAAAGTCTCTACCGGAAGAAACATCATATGGGTCTTGCTTTGGTATATACTGCCACTAACACTCATTACCTTAGCAGATCGAATGTGGCATTTTACTCGTTGGATTAAAAACAAGAGAAAACAAAATAGAATGTATAACTTTTTAAAGGAAAAAATACAATGAGAAAGAAAATTGTAGCGGGCAATTGGAAAATGAACATGAACCTCGAAGACGGCTTAGCTCTGGCTAAGGAACTTAATGACAAACTTTCAAAAAGTACGCAAAACTGCGATGTTATTATCTGTACTCCTTTCATCCACCTAGCGAGCGTAGCAAAGGTGATTGATAAGAATGTAATGGGACTAGGCGCTCAGAATTGTGCTGATAAGGAAAGTGGAGCATTTACCGGTGAGGTTTCCGCAGAGATGGTTAAGAGCACAGGCGCTCAGTATGTTATCCTAGGTCACTCAGAACGTCGTGGATACTATGGGGAGACTCTAGAGATTCTAAAGCAAAAGGTTCTACTAGCCCTAAAGCATGGTTTAAAAATTATCTTCTGCATAGGTGAGAGCCTTGAAGAACGTGAGGCAGGTAAGCAGAATGAAGTGGTAAGAACAGAACTCGAAGGTAGCGTATTTAATCTTAGCTCTGAGGAGTTCAGTAATATAACTATCGCCTATGAACCTATTTGGGCTATTGGTACAGGTAAGACTGCTACTTCAGACCAAGCCGAGGAAATACATGCTTATATCCGCAGCATAATAGAGGAAAAGTATGGCAAGGACATTGCAGATTCCACATCCATCTTATATGGTGGTAGCTGTAAGGCTAGTAATGCTCCTGAGCTGTTTGCTAAGAGCGATATTGACGGAGGTCTTATTGGTGGGGCATCACTAAAGGCTGCTGATTTTATCGGTATTATTGATGCGTGGAAGTAATCCTTAAACGTGTAACCCCAAAAAACTAATTAATGATGAAACGATTCGCCGTGTTGTCGTTATTGACGCTAGGACTTGTAGTCCAAATTAAGGCTCAATCCTTCATCGAGGAAATAACGGCAAAAGATCAAGGGGAAGGAACCATTACGATTAACGAGAGCCCCGAGATTGATAAGCTTATAAATGATACAAAGCTAGTCATTTCAACGCCAGCCCAAACGCAGACACCTTCTACTAAGACAGAAGCAAAAAAAACTACCTCTACATCGAAAGATCGTGCCGGTGTTCAAAAAAATACCGGCCAAATGAAAACTGATGAGGAAACAGGTTCTGTAGTTTCGGGTAAAAAAGTAATAAAAAATGGCGTTAAGGTTACTGGCTATCGTGTGCAGGCTTTCTCTGGCGGAAACACTCGTGAAGATAGAACAAAGGCGGAGAGTATAGGGCATGCTATAAAATCAAGATATCCAAGTCTTCCTGTCTATGTACATTTCTATTCTCCAAGATGGATATGTAGAGTAGGGAACTTTGAGTCTTATGAGGAGGCCAGCACGGTGCTAAAGAATATTAAGAGTATGGGTTATAAAGAAGCCTGCATTGTTAAGGGTAAAATATCCGTAACGCACTAGCCTCCCAAAAAAAGGATGAATCCAGAAACGGAATATCGAGAAGGATTAGAGAAGATAGCCTCTTGTTATAAGGAAATTATCAATCTTTTAGGAGAGGACTCTTCTAGAGAAGGTCTACTTAGTACGCCAATGCGTGTAGCTAAGGCGATGCAGATATTTACGCGCGGATATAGTCAAGATGCCCACGAGGTTCTTCGCCAAGCCCTATTCAAAGAAAAGTACAACCAAATGGTTATAGTGAAGGATATTGATTTCTTCTCACTTTGCGAACATCATTTACTCCCATTCTATGGGAAAGTTCATGTAGCTTACATCCCCAATGGATATATTACAGGGCTGAGCAAAATTGCACGCGTTGTAGATATATTTTCTCACCGTCTCCAAGTGCAAGAACGCATGACACTGCAAATAAAAGATTGTATCGACCAAACTCTAAAACCTATGGGCGTAATGGTGGTTATTGAGGCTCAACACTTATGTATGCAAATGCGTGGAGTTGAAAAACAAAATGCTATTACAACAACAAGTGACTTTTCAGGAGCTTTTAACCAAGCAAAGACTCGTCAAGAGTTTATGAACTTGTTAAAGCGTGGGGATTGATGAAAAAATATTGCAGATATATGCAATAATTTTGAAGTTTATGGATTAATTAAGGGAGAATAAAAAAAAGAAAAAAATGAAAGCCTTATACAAATTATTCCTTTTGGTAATGAGTTGTATACTGATAACCTCAGTTTCCTCATGCTTGGGTAGTGATGACTATGAACCTATTAGTAATGATGATTACAAAGCGTATTTATCTCTTATGGTAGGTTCTTATACTAAGGGTGAGATTTATTATATGAATGATTCTAACAAGATAGATACATTATCAGATATGGTTGCGGTGGTTTCTTCAGATTCCATTATTACTTTTAGAAATGTTCCAAGTACTATTCTTTCCAAGTGTATTTCTGAGCATGATAGTCTAAAGAAAGCCATAGAGGCTGTTCCAACAAAGGATGTAGCTATTGGTTTTGTTTTATCAAGCATTCAATCTCCTTATATATACTTTAACGTCTATCCTATTTCAATTACATACCCAAATCTTGAATATGAAGGAAAGGCTCATGATGTTGAGATTAATCTTTACACGTACTATATGGGTGTTTATGAACCAAACGCTTATAAAATAGATTACGTGTTATTCATGACTTCAGTTTCTGTTGATGGTGATAGGGTTGAAACTTTCTATGATGATACTTCTGATGTTGTACAATTAAATAAGGCGACACTGAGTTTCCATGCTTCAAGATATTGATATCGTGACAAGGGAATCTTTATATATTAACAAAATAGGAACATTATAAAAAAGGTATTATTTCTTTTAGCGCTCGTCCCACTTTTTTTGTTTTCATGCTCGGATGACGATGACGAGGTTTACATCATTGTGAATCAATATGAACAAGATCTTTTGGGTTCATGGACTCAAGATAATTCTGATACACAAGAGGTTTCCCACATACAATTCCTAAATGATCTAACAGGATTGGCATGGACAACCATCGATGGAGTAGCTGGTCCAAATACCAACTTTGTTTGGGATGCGGATGCGACCACAATTACCACGCTTGCAGGCGAAGTAACAACAATAGGAGTTTATACACTTCAAGATGGAATCCTCACTATTACGGCTAATGG
>JAJQAI010000020.1 GCA_021203915.1 Prevotella sp.
CGTAATGTGTTTGCCGAATAGTGCGCGCGCCCCGTTTGGAATTATCAGGTCCGACATAAATTTGTTGCTAAATACTACTCAAAGACCCTTCTATTGTTTGGATATTTGAATCAAGCGAAGTATTAAGTAAAGCTTGCGCAGTAACAGAATTATTAGTACTTGTGATATAACTAATTGTGTATGTGGTAAGAATGCATGAGTTCCCGTCGGAGTCATTTGTTTCAACTTTAATTGCATAGAAAGTGCCGTCATAACAATAAATTGAGCCCGACTCTTGTAATGTGAGTGAAGTGCCAACTGGAACAGTATTACCATTGTTATCAATTGTGTAAATATAATACCCACCATACAAATTGTACGTATCCCATATCATTTCTTCAAAAGTGGGGTCATTTTCATCATATGTGTAATCATAGGTGTACTATGTTAAAAAAGTGTATTGCCCAGATAATGTATAATTGGAAGTACTTGTTATGTCTTGCCGCCCCGATAAAATTTGATTTGTTACAAAGATTTCACCCGTTAGAGATAGTCGGGCGCTATAATCAGAATTATCATCCGAATGAGCTGATTGTGTCTCTGTTTTGAAAATTGCTTGTCCGTTGTCATTATACAGGTAAAAACCAATATTTTGATTTGACAACTCTTTCTCTGAAGTATAAGTGCCGTTGCCAACGGATGATACAAATTCATATCCCGCTCGTAGCCGCACATTATTATTTTCTATGAGTGATAATCCATAGCGATTAAAACGAGCAAAGTCTACCAAACCGTCCGTGCTCTTTGCGGGGTTACGATATGCGTTAATTCCGTCTTTATCCCACAAGAAATAGATATAGTCTCCATCCACAATTTGAACTTTGGAAGAATCCAATTGCCCAATTGTAGCATAGTTCATGTTTATCCCTTCGGCGCCAACTCCATAGTCCCAAGTTTCACCGCCGTCTGTGGAGAAATAAACTCCATCATTTCGAATATCATAGCGACTGGAGGGATTTGCCGCGTCCGCTCCTTCTAATCCTTCTTCATTAAGTGTAATTGTGCCGTCCAAAAGAGTGAGGTCGCCAATATCTAAAGTTCCTTGAAGGCTATCTGTTGACACATACTATTGAGCTGTAAAATTAGAAGCTCTTTTGTACATATTTTCATTGAAAGTCAAAGATTGAACCGACGCTGTGATTTGTTCAAACAAATCTTCAAATTGGCTGCTATAATTCTAAGCGGTAATAGAGTTATTGCGCGGACGGTCCAAGTCATAAGAAATAGCCGAAATAATGATTTTTTCTCGATTGGGGAAACCAGTGTGAGGGTTAATTCCAAAGAAGTCAATATCTTCAACATATGTGGTATCTCCGAGAGCAAATTCGTAGTCGTCTTCAAATACTTTTAGCGGCGAAAGGTCTATAACCTCAAAATTATAAGATATTTCTGGCTCACAAGAATCTCGCAAAACACTGACGCCTGCCCAATAATACTCATTATCATCTAAATAATTATCATCAGAAAAAGTGCCCTCTTTTATGTAGGGTTCGTATTTGCGGTGAAATTGCTCGCTCAAATCATTAATTTTGTTTAAAACTTTTGCGCGCTCTTTTTTCCAATATTTTACCTCATTGTACAAACTTTTGTATTTTCCCATTTTACCAGTAACTTCATAGATTTTTTCATCTACAATTTGCTCTTTAAAATCTTCCCAAGAATTAAACGGCGGGACATAAGAAGAATCATCACCAAAACCTTCAAGAACCAATCTCCAGAAGAATTCTCCTTTGCAATATTTAGCGGCATAGTTTTCATAATCTTCAGTAGATAAACCAACAATTGCGGCATTGCTGCTATCCGTATAATTTAATACAGGGAAGCTGTATAACTCAGTGTCGCTATCATATACAGGAAAAGTAAAATAATCTCCTGAAAAGAACAAAGCCTCCACGTTCCCCCAAAGTGTTACGGCCAATTGTCGATATTTTGTGACATAATTGTCATATGTGTCGGAAGTGGTGTACGAATAAGTGATTTCCATTCCGTCAATTATTTGAGTTGATGCAACCTTATACTGATACATAGATTGAGCGACATTTTGGCGCTCTTCAAGAGCGGCAGTGACTCCAGTGGTAGCAACTTCTATTTCAGCGGAGAGGTCCACTAAAGTTTCTCCCGTCATAGTGATAATCAGCTCAGAATATCTGTCATATGTTTTATTGTATTCACCCATACGAGGTAAAAATGCAAAATCATTTGCATCTATTCCATATAAATCACGTTGTACCTACTCACTATCTAACGCTCCTGTTTTTGTGTAATAAGAGAAATCTAAAATATAAGATGTTCTTGCAATGTTGTCCGTTGCGGTTTGAATTGAGCACATTCCTGTAGAACTATAATCAGAGTCATTGCTTTCAACATATAACTTTGTGGTAATCTAAGAGGAGTCCACTTCTCTGCTCATAGATTCCAAGTTTTTTTCATAACGGAATCCTGCGTATTTTTCACTTCCTTTTTCTGTGGCAAAAAATACGTGTTTTTTCATTTCTCCATTTTCATCCAACACACAATGACCATTTGATTCATGTTCTATGTAAAAATAAGGGTAGAACTCAAAAGTCTCACACAATTCTTGAATTAAATTAAAACGATTGGACTGTGAATCTTGCAATGTACGTATTCGTCTCGGGTGTTTCTCTGTTTGGAAGCGGTAGGGGCAATATCCCATTTTTTGATAAGCACATTCAACGGTTGCTTTGCCGCCATTTGTCTTTGCCGCACAATCACACCATCCGTTCTCATATACTCCTTCAAGCGGTCTGTAGAATTCACATTGCGTTAAGTCAATATGAGCGGTATGTACGGTTATATCTTCTTCTGTGTATTGCGTCGGGTCAAATATCCCTGTATCGGGGTCAAGATAATCAATAATTTTAAATGTATCTTTGTACAATTGTATGCCCGTGTCTTGATTGTTTGAATCTCGGATGGGAACGGAAGCGGCTTCTATGAAATAATCTTGCTGTTCATAAGTTTCGCCAAGAGTTACGTCATTTTCTTGCAATAAATCGCAACTATGAATAAGGGCATAATAAACATTATCTTCTGGATGCGCAAGACTGTATGTATCATCTTTTGGCTCGCCCGCAAATATATCAATGTTGCGACCTGAATATTTATAAATAAAATAGTTATCATCATAAGACATTATTCGCGAAGTTTCAGAGTCATCATTTGGGTCTCTTTCTTCGGGGCGCACCGTGGTATATGCTTCTTGAATAAAATCATGTCCTCTAGTGTAAGCCTCAAATAATTCAAAGCTGTAAAGATTCAAGGGGTTTTTGTTTTGTTTTAAACCCAAATCTACGTTCAAATCATAGCCCAAATTGATAAGCTGATATTTTACGGTATCCAAATAGGTCTCAAAATCAATATCAAGAGATATTCCATTTGGGTCTGAATAAATAAACTAATAATCTTTTCGGTCTGCAACATCCAAGTTAAAATACTGTTTCATGGATAAAGACGTTGTCCCATTGGAGATTGTGAGTTTATAACTTAATGAACTCATAGTATCATCTAATAAGTCAAATAGTTCAGACTGGTCAATATCATAAGAAGTTAATTTGACCTTTGGTTCTGTTATATCTGGATATAAAATTTAACCACCTATAGTATTAT
>JAJQAI010000300.1 GCA_021203915.1 Prevotella sp.
CTCTATACTAGAAGGAGGTAAACCCTCTGATTCAGCTATAAGTGTCATAGTACCTTTTCCGATAGCTTCTAAAATAACCACTTCTTCTCCATTAAATAGTGGCATAGAAGTTGAATTAAACGGCACAACTGATGTAGCGTCACCATTACATGAAGCTTTAAAGGCACCCGCCCCACTTACTTTGAAATTAACTTGATTGTTGGCTCTAGGGCAGAGATTACCCTCTGAGTCTTTCATCTTAACCCTAATAAATGATAAATCATCATTAGAGGATGAAATTGTATCGCGGTCTGCCTCTAATTCAAGATGGTGTGGAGCTCCTGCTGTCTTTATCGTTTTAAAGGCAGCTTCATTTCCTAGGGAGTCATAGGCTACAACTTTTATCTCCCCACTTTCGTATACCACATCATTCCACCTAAGACGATAACTGTCTAGGCGTGAGGTTTTATCAAAAGATTTTCTTCCCTGGCTTTTGCCATTTACAAAAAGCTCAGCACTAGGGTATGAGGTGTAGCAATATACCGGAGTTACTTTTCCCTCTCTTTCTGGCCATGTCCAATGAGGCAACAGGTGAAGTGTAGGAGAATCTTCTCTCCACTGACTTCGATATAGCCAATAGCGGTCTTTGGGTAAACCCGCTAAATCACATATACCAAAGTAACTAGACCTTGAAGGCCAATAATATTCGTATGGTGTTGGCTCTCCTAAATAGTCAAAACCTGTCCACACGAATTGTCCAATAACCCAGGGATTCTCATCTTGAATCTTAAAATCATCATCTGGTAGGTTGCTCCAATTACAACATTCTATGTCATAGCTAGAAGATTGACCATCTTGGTGGGTTACATTTTTTCCCTCTTCTACGGGAAAGTAATAAACTCCACGAGAGCTAACCGTAGATGCTGTCTCACTTCCAAGAAGAAAACCTTGTGGTAGGTTTTTGATTGCCCCGGAGTACTTATCTAATCTATAGTTAAAGCCAGGTATATCCATTAAAGTAGCAACGCCTGATTTTAAAGCAGCATCAACTCTATCAAGACCTTGAGTTACTTTTCTTGTTGGGTCTAACTCGTGGCAAAGCTCTTGAAAACTATAAGAAACTTCAAAGCCTTTAGGTGTTCCTTGCTCGGGTATTTCGTTACCTATGCTCCACATAACAATTGACGGATGAGAGCGGAGATTAAGTATAAGGCTAGTTAAATCCTTTTCAGCCCAAGCGTTAAATAGTTGGGAATAATCATTCTTGCATTTGGGTACGCTCCAAGCATCAAAACTCTCTGCCATAAGCATCATACCCATAGAATCACAAACCTCAACTTCCGTATTAGAGGGCATGTTATGTGAAGAACGTATAGCGTTACAACCCATCTCTTTTAATATCTTAACGCGTCTTATAATAGCGGCTTTGTTTACTTGAGCCCCAAGGGGACCTAAATCATGATGAAGACAAACACCTTTTATCTTACATTTTTTACCATTAAGAGAAAATCCATTTTCTTTATCTATAGTAATAAAGCGTATCCCAACCTTTTGGGTTGTAGAATCAATAACTTTATTTCCCTTTAAAAGACGAGTAACTAAAGTATAAAGGTAAGGTGTTTCAAAGGACCATAGCCTTGGACTGGCTAAATCTAATTCTTTTTTTGCAAAGCCATCACCGTTAACTTTTTCCTCTTCTATAGCTACTTTTTGTCCATCTTCATCTAAGAGTATAAACTCTACTTTAAGGTTGTTAATATCTTCTTTTCCCTCTACTTTTGCTCCTAGGCTTAGCTTTGAATTAGCGGAATCTGCTTTAAGAGTATAAAACCAACTCTCCCAGGGGTCAATATGGGTTTTACCTATTATAACTAATTTTACTGGACGATAAATTCCGCCTCCTGGATACCAACGACTACTATTTCCCAAGTTTTCTAGACTAACCTCAAGAAGATTATCTCCTTTTTTTAAGAATTCTGTAGCATTAATTCTAAAGGCATTATAACCATAAGGCCAATCACCAGCAAAATTACCATTTATTTTTACTTTTGCCCCACGCATTGCACCATCGAAAAAAATCTCTGCCTCTTCTGGCGATTCATCAAGTGTAATGGTAGTCTTATAATAACCTTTGCCAGTCCATGGTAAAGAACCCGTAGTCCCAGTTCTATACATGAGTTCACCCGTATCTTTGAGGGTGTCTACTTGCATATCAATGGTCTTGTCAAACGCTTCAAAAATAGCCCAATCATGTGGAATGCTGACCTCTTGCCATGAAATACTGTCTCTAGAAAATAGCCAATTATTTGATAGCATAATTTGCTTTCTTTGCTCAGCTTGGCAGCAAAGAAAGATAAATATAAGAGATAGCAAAATCTCTAGCCTACGATTTTTAGTAAAGTTTTTCATAACACCTTATAGACTCTCTTTTAAAGAGAAAAAGGCTAATAGATAAAGGTCATTTTTTTAAAAAGCCTCGGGGAAAATAGCTTTAAGAATTCTAATAGTTGCGCCAGAGTTTTCCTTAACGTAAAGCTCAGCTTTTTTGCCATCTTCTTTAAGAAGATTCTCATCCCCAATGTAAGTATCCATAAGTTGAGAGAAATCCTCATAGGAATTAATTTGGTGACCTCCTCCACAATCTATTAAGTCATGAGCTTCTTGAAATCTAGAGTTGTTAGGACCGAATATAACGCTTACTCCCCATACTGCAGCTTCTAGAAGATTGTGAATACCAACACCGAAACCTCCTCCAATATATGTTAGATCAGCATATCCATAAACACTAGAAAGCAGACCAAAACAATCCATTATGATGCATCTAACATTTTGAATGTTTTCTTTTGTAGCTTTAGTGTACCTTATGGACTCACACTTAAGTAAGGATTCTATTTGTTTAAGACGATTTTCGTTTATTAGATGGGGAGCGATAATGAGTTTCCAATCTTTTTTATCATTAAAGTAACGGATAAAAATCTCCTCATCCGGGAGCCAACTGCTACCTGCAACGAAAACTTTACTATTTTGTTTAAATGCTTCAATAAGTGGAAGGCGTTTTGAGAGAGAGCGGATTTCAAGTACTCTATCAAAACGTGTATCGCCCGTTATATCAACATTATCTATGCCAATCTTCCCAAGTAAGGTGCGACTTACTTGGTTTTGTACAAAGAAACGAGAAAAGCAATTTAATACTCTACCATATTGTTTCCCATACCACTTAAAGAAAATTTGATTTTCTCTAAAAATACTACTAACACTATATACGGGTATGTTTCTTTTCTTTAAGATACTAAGATAGTTCCACCAAAATTCATATTTGATAAAGAACACGATTTCGGGATGTATCAAATCAAGAAACTTCTTTGACCATAGGTGAAGGTCAAGTGGAAGATAGCATATAATATCTGCTATAGGATAATCCTTCCTTACCTCATAGCCCGAGGGGGAAAAGAAAGTGAGCAAAATCTTATATTGAGGCATCGTTTCTTTTAGACGCTCCATTATAGGACGCCCTTGTTCAAATTCACCTAGCGAGGAGGCGTGAAACCACACGTATCTTTCTTTCGGATCCACTTTTTGCTTAAGTGTCTTAAAAGAATCCTTTTCGCCTCGAAGCATTTTTCTAGGCTTTTCCCTAAAAATGCTAGCTATCGATACTCCAATGGTATATAG
>JAJQAI010000201.1 GCA_021203915.1 Prevotella sp.
CCTTAAAAGCTAAGCCTTAAGAGAAGCCTAAAAAATCACGAAAAAAATGCCATAAAAAATATGAAGAAAATATTAAATCTTAAAAGAGTACTGTTCTTTTGCTTTCTACTTACAATTTCTCTAGAGGTAGTAGCGCAAGAGAATTATTTACCTTGGAGTAATGGAGCTTTGATGGTTTCTGAAAACCACCGTTATTTAGTTCACAAAAATGGAACGCCATTTTTTTGGCTAGGAAACACTGCATGGCTTTTGCCAGAGCGCTTAACCCGTGAGGAGGCTGAGTTCTTTTTAGATAATGAAAGAAAAGCGGGATATAACGTAGAGCAAATACAAGTTCTCAACGCTATTCCTACCTTTAATATCTATGGTCACGAGGCCAACAACGAAAAGTTTGATTTTTCAAACGTATCAAAGGCAGGTGTTTATGGTTATTGGGAGCATCTAGATTATATCGTAGAGCTAGCCGAGAAAAATGGTATTTACATTGCTATGGACTGTATTTGGGGCTCTATGGTTTCTGATATGGATGTTAAGAAGGCTGAGGCTTTAGGAAAGTTTTTAGCCAATCGCTATAAGGATAAGCCAAACATCATATGGATGATAGGTGGGGATATAAGAGGAGATAAGTCACCAGAGGTTTGGGATGCTCTAGCCCGTGCAATCCGTAAGATTGATAGTGTTCATCTTATGACCTTCCACCCAAGAGGTAGGACGACTTCGGCATGGTGGTTTAATGACCGTGAGTGGATGGACTTTAATATGTTCCAAAGTGGTCATAGACGTTATGGACAGCGTAATGGTGATGGAGATTACACTATAGCAGAAAATACCGAAGAGGACAATTGGCGTTATGTTGATATGAGTTTTTCCTATGAGCCCATACGTCCCGTTATAGACGGAGAGCCTTCTTATGAGGATATTCCACAAGGTCTTCATGATTTTACAGCTCCTCGCTGGATGGACTATGACTGTCGTCGCTATGCCTATTGGTCAGTATTTGCAGGAGCCTTTGGTCATACCTATGGACATAACTCAGTTATGCAGTTTATCCGTCCTGGTCTAATAGCTTCCTTTGGAGCTGAAAAGCCTTGGTGGGATGCAATAAAAGATCCTGGTTACAATCAGATGAAATATCTAAAGTGGTTAATGCTCTCTTTGCCATTTACCACAGGTGAGGCAGACCAAAGTATAATCGTGAGTCAAAATGGTGAGCGTTATGATCGCATCATTGCTACTCGTGGCGATGGATATCTCCTTGTTTATAACTATAGTGGTAAGCCAATGAGCATCGACTTAAGCAAAATAAGTGGAGAGAAAAAGAATGTCTTTTGGATGAATCCATCTGATGGTGAACTTACTTTCATTGGGGAGATGCCCTCAGAGGTTATAGAGTTTGTCTATGATGCAGCGTACCTTCGTGGTAGTGATAGAGTACTTATCGCTATTGATTCTTCAAAAGATTATATTAGTAAAACATCAACTAGTTTAACTCCAAAGTACTAATTTATATATTTGATGAGGTTTCGTAAATCCATATTGACCTTATTTTTGTTGTCATTTTGCTTTGTGGCACCTGCCGCGGAAAAGAAAAAGGACCAAAAAGGAACATACCCAATAGCTGTAACTAACCTTCTAACCGAAGGGATGCAAAGCCCAATGAGCATTGATACAAGAGAGCCTAGACTCTCTTGGCAGATATCCTCCGAGCTAAATGATGTGATGCAGACCTCTTATCATATTATTGTAGCTTCAACCCTAGAAAAGGCGGAGCAGACAGATGGTGACCTTTGGGATGCAACTCTTGATAGCGATCAGTCACAATGGATAAAGTATGAGGGGGAGCATCTTAGAAGTAATACCCCATGCTTTTGGAAGGTAAAGGTAAACACAACTAAGGGAGAGTCCCCTTGGAGTGATGTTGCTATGTGGAACATTGGACTTCTTACTGAGTCCGATTGGACAGGTCAGTGGATAGGTTTTGATGGCACTATGCCCTGGGATATAGAAGATGTTCATAGTCGTCTTAGTTCAAGATATTTTAGAAAGGAGTTTTCTATAGAAAAATCTATTAAGCGTGCTACGCTTTATATTTCAGGGCTTGGTCTTTATGAGGCTTATATCAATGGTCAAAAAGTTGGTGATGATGTTCTTACTCCTGCACCAACGGATTATCGACGGACAGCTCTTTTTAATGCTTATGATGTTACAGGGATGCTATCTATAGGTGGTAATGCTATTGGTGTGACCCTAGGTAATGGCCGCTTTTATACGATGCAGCAAAAAAAGAAGGCGTATAAGATAAATAATTTCGGCTATCCCAAACTTCGAGCTAACCTTATAATTGAATATATAGATGGCGAAAAAAACATTATTTCAACTAATACTAGTTGGAAGTTAACCCTTGATGGTCCTATTCGCTCTAGTAATGAGTATGATGGTGAGGTCTATGATGCTAGAAAAGAGTTAGGGGCTTGGACTCTTAAGGGTTATGACGATTCTTCTTGGCAAGAGCCTGAGCGTGTAGCTGCACCCGATGGTACACTGCGCGGGTCAATGAGCCCAAGTATGAAGGTACTTAAAACAATGAAACCATGTAGCGTTACACCCCACGATGATGGTTTTATCGTTGATATGGGACAGAATATGGCAGGTTGGCTTAAGATAAGAATATCTGATGCAACTGCAGGTGACTCCGTTATTATTCGCTATGCTGAAAGGTTAGATGAAACAGGTGACCTTTATAGAGAGAATTTCCGCAACGCTATTTCCACTGATTATTATGTTCCAGATGGCAAGGAAACTGCGCGTTGGTGGTCTCCAAAGTTCGTTTACCATGGCTTTAGATATGTAAAAGTTCTGGGTCTTAAAACCTTAACTTTAGATGATGTTTTAGGCGAGGTCGTTAGCGACCCTATGGAGCAAACAGGAGAGTTTTCATCCGGTGATACAATTCTTAATAAGATTTTTCAAAATGCCCTTTGGGGGGTGCTATCTAACTATAAGGGCATGCCCGTTGACTGTCCACAAAGAGATGGACGTCAGCCTTGGCTAGGGGATAGGGCTCGTGGATGTTTTGGTGAGGCTTACCTTTTCGATAATAAAAATCTATATTCCAAATGGGCTCGTGACATAGTTGAGGCTCAGAGAGAGGATGGTTGCATACCTGATGTAGCTACTGCATATTGGAATTATTATACCGATAATATTACATGGCCTTCAGCTCTTCCGTTTGCTATGGAGATGCTTTATCTGCAATATGGTGATAAAGAGCCTATTAAGAAATATTACGATAAAGTAAAACTTTGGCTAGAGCATATGAAGTACCAATATGGCAAGGATGGTCTTATGCCTTGCGATAATTACGGAGATTGGTGCGTTCCACCCGAAGAGGAAACAATGATTCATAGCCAAGACTCAACAAGAACAACAGATGGAACCTTGATTGCTACAGCATATTACTATCGTTTGTGTAAGTTAATGGAAGATTTTGCAAAGATCCTTTCTAAAAAAGAAGATCAGGAAAAATTCCAAAAAGAAGCTGAAAGAACAAAAGAAGCTTTTAACAAAGAATTTCTAACTATTAATAAGGGAACTGCTCAAGTAGATAATCATCTGCTTTATCCCGATA
>JAJQAI010000004.1 GCA_021203915.1 Prevotella sp.
TTTTGTTCTCTACGATAAATAATTACATCTATGATTAGACATAAACTATATTCATGGCTTATTACAATAGCTCTATTTGTTAGTACTCTAGCAGTATCGATGACGCTTGTAAGCTGTAGCGATGACGATGAGGCTCTCTCCTCTAGCTATGGTTACGTACAGTTCATGGTTTATAAGAGTTCTCAAAATACTAGAGCAGATTCTACTTCAACAAGAGCCGAAGTAGATGAACTTGATAGGCTTTATGATGCACAAAAGGTAAGAGTTGTACTTGAGTTCGAGGGCTCTACCATAACGCAAACTTTAGTCCTTAATGCTTATAATAAGGACAATGCTGAATATGGTATGCAAAGCGAAAAGTTACAACTTGTCGCAGGTAATTATACTGTTGTAGGATTCTACCTGTATGATAGTTTGGATGAACCACTATATTCAGGAATATCAGGTGATTCTTTTACCATTGTTCCGGGTGGTCTAGAGGTTCAACCTCTATATGCTGATGCTGTAGGCAGAGGCGAGGTAACATTTAAGTTAATAAAGGCGCTTTCTGAAACTAGAGCAGACGAGGGGGTATATCCTTTTGAGAATATCAAAATAATAGATATTGCTGTAAGGAATACCTTTACACGTGAAATCACAACCTTTGATAGTATTCCAGTAAGTATAACAAATAGCTTTGATGAGAGCCAAACCTATACGGGTACTGATGGAAAAGAACATCATTATCAAAGTTCATATGGTAAATGTTCTGGAACCTATATGCTCACAGCTGGTAACTATGAGATAAGTAGTTATACTACGTATTCAGATACAAGAAGAAGGACTTCACTTGAAACGGTAGCACTATCTTCCTCACCAGTTTTCACCATTGAGGATAATAAATCAACAGATGATGTTGAGGTACCAATTCAACTTTCTGGAACGGCAGAATATATAAAGGATTATCTTGCCCTAAAGGTTATTTGGGAAAAGCTAGGAGGTAAAGATTGGTGCTATTATGGTGAAGAGCAGTCTATGGGCGTTAATTGGAATTTCAACAAAGACATTGACCTTTGGGGAGATCAACCAGGTGTTACAACTGATGGCAACGGACGTATAGAGACCATTGAACTTCAAGGATTTGGACCCTCTGGAAATGTTCCCGATGAGATTGGACAGCTTTCAGAGCTTAAAGTCCTTTCTTTAGGAACTCACACTGAACTTATCGGTGGAACAATCTCTTCTGCTGCTCAGTTTACTACTATGTCAGATGAGCAAAAGAAAGATTTCCGTATGAACTATAGAGATAATGTTCTTTCTCGTGACATTAGAGAGAATCTCTCAGATGGACTTAAGGACTATATAAATAGGGATCCTTCTAAGAAGTCTATTAAGAGTGTTAAGAGGAAGGATGTTTCAAGCGGAACTATGACAAATGGTATAACAGGTATATCCAAGGCTGTTATGCGTTGTCAGCAACTTCAAATGATATATGTTGCAAACTGTCCTATGACCCATTATTTCGTGGATGTTGAGAACCCAGAGTATTCAACTGAAGGGTATTCTTGGTCAACAATGGAAGACTTTACAGATATTGAGATTTATAACACAAAGCTAACCGAGCTTCCTGTTGAAATGATGGCCGATCTTCCTAACTTACAGACAGCAAACCTTTCTAGAAATCCAGAGATATCTTCAGAGACTATCTTACAGAATTTCAAGGATCTTCTTAAAGGCGAGTTTGCTAACTGCATTCAAATTCTATATCTAGGATATAACAATTTGGAAGATACACCTGAATTCCTAAGCAGTGAGTATAACCAAATGGTAAAACTTGCCCTACTTGATCTAACAAATAATAAGCTAAAGCATATATATCCATTTGGGCAGGAGATAAACATTATGGACTTCTACCTTGACTATAATGAGTTAACGGAACTTCCTACTCATACCGATGGATATTTCTTTGGATATTACGATTGTGAGGAGTTTACCGTTACGCATAATAAGCTAAAGGCTTTACCAAATGCTTTCAATGCTCACTCAAACTATGTTATCGATTCATTTGATGCTTCCTATAATGAGATTACAGGTATTGGCGTTGATGCAAACGGAACGCCATACGATAATTTCAAAGGAATAAATGCAACATCACTTAATTTGTCCTATAATAGAATGACAGAATTCCCATCAGAGCTCTTTGCTGCAGATTCTCCTATATATACTTTAATGCTTAATGGTAATGGTATAAAGGAGATTAGAGAGGGTGCTTTAAAAGGGGATAGGGCATATTGCTTGGAAACCCTTGATATGGGTTACAACCAGCTAGAGTCTATCGCTGACTCAGAGTTTGCCTCAACACGCTTGCCATTCCTTTATGGTCTAGGTTTAAGTTACAATAAGTTCTCATCCTTCCCACTTGGTCCTCTTTATAACCGTACAATGACAGTTATGGAGATTCGTGGTCAAAGAGACGATGAGGGTAATCGTTGCTTAACAGAATGGCCTACAGGACTTTATACAAACGTTGGTCTTCTAGCCTTTTATATTGGCAGTAACGACTTAAGAAAGATTGATGATACAATATCAACTAGAATTTACATCTTTGATATTGCTGATAACCCTAACATACAGATTGACCTAACCGATGTATGCTACTATATACAGGCAGGTTACTATATGCTAATCTATGATAAGACGCAGGATATCCGCGGTTGTGACTACTTATTTGAATATTAATAAAAAATAAGATATTTACTATGAATAAGATATTAACAATTGCAGTCGTTCTTTTTTTCATCTCTTCACTTATAAGTTGTAGCGATGATGATGATGATAAAGTTAGTGGTTTTTCCATCGACAAAGATGAAATTACCATTGGTGCAGAAGGAGGTTCTGACTTAATTACTGTTTCCTCAGGAGTAGGTTGGACAGCTAGTGCATCCGTTCCTTGGATTACTATTTCACCAGCTAATGGCGTAGGAAGTGCTGAGTGCTCTATAGTTATTGATACTACTCTTGTAGTTGGAATGCGTGAGGCTACAGTTACATTCTTGCCCGTTGGTTTACCTCAACAGGAGATATCTGTATACCAAACTGGTTATGGTAATATAATTTCCTTGGAAGAAACTGAACTTACAATTCCAGCTTCTGCAGCCTATGATGACCGCTATTTCGAGTTAAAGGTTACATCTAATGTAGAGTTTAAGGTTGGAATAGAATACTCTGAACCAGCTGATGGCTCTGAGGTAACAGAATGGCTTACAGCTCCAAATGTAGATTTAACGCTTGATCGTGGTGCACGTCCACGTACTACAACTCTGCGCTTTGATTGGAAAATCAACACTAAGTGGGAAGAGCGTGGAGCAAAGATTGTCTTTACCCCAACAGGTAAAGATGAGGGTGCAGAACTTGTTGAAGAAGCCGTTCTAACACTTAATCAGGAGCCAGCCCTTGAAATTACTGATGACCGCGCCGGAGACTCTCTTGCAATCATTTCAATACGTGAGCAACTAAACATGCTAGGATCTCAAGATATAAATGAGAAACTACAAAATCTGTGTCTTATACACATCC
>JAJQAI010000297.1 GCA_021203915.1 Prevotella sp.
TATTAAGAAGGAGAATAATAAAACAATGTATTCCCTCATCTACTGTATGGATTCTGCCTACTTTTCCCGTAAATAAACAAAGGTCATATTGCTTAATCATAAGGAGGGCTACCGCGAATAATGCGGCCCCTACTACATAATTTCCAGTCATCACATATCCACAACATCCTAAAGCTATAAAAGCTCCTGCGAATAAACCTGCACAAATCTCTCTGAAAGTTTCCATCTATATTCTTTAGAAAATCTCTACTACCTCATTTGAGAGAATTTCTGTTCTCCTTTTATCTCCATATTTTTCAACTAAGACTCTCAATCTACTTCTTAGTTCCTTCTCTTGGGTATCTTTATTATTAATTAAAGTTTCAAGTTCATCTTTTTTATTCTTTAAGTCGCAGGCTTCTTGTTCTAATTCAATTTTCTCAAGATTAGCTAATCTACCAAGTTTCATATCAATAATAGCTTGTGCTTGTTCTTCAGAAAAATTATAATGAGAAATAAGATTAACCTTTGCATCTCCCGCATCTTTACTTTTTTTAATTAAAGAAATAATGTTATCTATATCTTCAAGAGCTTTAAGTAAACCTTTTACAATATGCTCTCTAGCTTGAGTTTTTTCAAAATCATAATTAGCTTCGCGCACAATGCATTCAAGATTATGATTAACATAAATCTTGATACAGTCTTTTAAATTTAAAAGACTAGGTGTCTTATCTACTAAAGCTACTTGATTATAAGAAAAACTACTCTCAAGACAAGTTTTTTGGAATAATTGTTCAACTATTTCCTCTGCGGGAACCCCTCTTCTACACTCAATAACAATACGTAATCCATTTTTATCACTCTCATCGCGGACTTCCGCGATTCCATCTATTTTTTCTTTTTCACAAGCATTATTGACATCTTCAAGGATTCTTTCTATTGTTAGACCATAAGGAATCTCATAAAAGACAATGTTCCTTCTTTCAATCTTATACTTCCCGCGAATCTTAATACTTCCCCTACCTTTTTCCATAATCGCGGGAATATCTTCTCCATTGACTATTATTCCTCCTGTTGGAAAATCAGGACCCGGAAGATAAGGCTCTTCTCCATCTAAATAATCATTAATAGCTTGTTCTACTTCTTGTAAATTATGAGGAGCAAAATTACAACTCATCGCAACTCCAATCCCCATATTAGGATTACAAAGCAAATTTGGAAAAAGAGCGGGAAGGGTAGTGGGTTCTTCCTCTTGTTCATCATAATTAGGAATAAAATCTACATTTTTTTTCTTTATCCCTGCCAAAAGGCCATCCTCAGTCAACTTAGATAAGCGGGCTTCCGTATATCTCATATGAGCTGCTCCATCCCCTGTAATATTTCCATTATTGCCATGAAAATCAATAAGAGGATATCTCATTACCCAATCCTGCGATAATCTAACTAGAGCATCATAAACAGAAACATCTCCGTGAGGATGAAGACTTGAAATTACTTCTCCCGTAATCCTTGCACTTTTGACATGAGGTTTAGAAGAAGTATGCCCCTGCTTAAAAGCTGACCACAAGATTCTTCTAGTTACAGGCTTTAATCCAGATTTAGCATCAGGGATTGCTCTATCTGTATTACAGGCTGCCGCGTATTCAATAAAATTTGTTTGTAATTCTTCATAAATATCATTAGACTGCATACTGGGCCTCCTTTGAATGCTCTGAAATAAAACGTTTCCTAGGTTCTACGGGTGTTCCCATTAAATCTTCAAATAATTGCTCTGTTTCCCCAATATCTTCTAGAGTTATTTGCTTTAAAATTCTATTATTAGGATTAATAAGAGTGTCTTCTGTTTCTTCTAAGGATAGTTCTCCTAATCCTTTAAAACGATTAACTGTGTACTTCTTTCCTATATTCTTCTTTTGGTATTCAGCTAAAGCCACATCATCTTTCAAATATTTATAGCCTTTTGCGGTAGTTATTTTATAAAGAGGAGGAACCCCCGCGTATATATATCCATCCATAATTAATTCTGGACAAAAACTCCAAATAAAGGTATAAAAAAGATTTTTAATATGACTTCCGTCTATATCCGCATCACTCATAATAATAATTTTACCATATCTGAGTTCTTTAGGGGTATAGACAAGTTTCATTGTCTTTGGATTAAATGTCAAACCAAGAGCATCAACAATAGTCATAATCTCCGCATTCTTCTGTATTTTTTCATAAGATGCCTTATAACAATTTAACATCTTACCTCTAATTGGAAGAATCGCGGTAGTATCTTTTTGACGAGCCATCTTGAGATTACCTGCTGCACTATCTCCTTCACAAATGATAATCTCACACTTACTTCTGTCCTTACCATAGCAGTCCGCGAGTTTGCTACTAAATTTAAGAACTTTCTCTTTTTTCTGCTGCTTCCCGCGCGCGGATTCTCTTGCTTTCTTCGCGGCTTCCCTTGCTTTGCGGGCTTCTATTGTTTTATCCGCAATCTTTTTAATTTCTTTTTCATTCTTGGATAACCACTTTTGAAGCTCTTCCGCGAATACTTTAGTTAAGAATTTAGTATCTATTTTGGTAATTCTACATTTTACTTGAGCATCATAAGCTACATTAGGTGCTGTATAATTAAATACTATGCTCAAACCTTCTTGAATATCTTCTCCAGAAAGATTTTCATCTTTTATCCATTTCTTCTTCTTAAAGAACTTATTTAATTCTCTCGTTAAAACTGATTTTAACTGAGTAATATGTGGACCACTTTCAGTTAATCCCGCGTTTACATAAGGAATAATGGATGAAGAATAATTGGAAGTATAAGTCATTACTAAATTCAACTTATACTTATCAAGTTCTTTATTGATTACCAGTCTCTTGGTTAGAATTTCAGAAGAATCATCAATTAAATCTTCTAAACCTCTTTTAGATTGAAAAACTTCAAAGTCATCATTCGTACACAAAGTAATCTTTAAGCCTGAACATAAACAAGACAAAGTGTTGAATAAATCTTTTATCTTTGATAATTCAACTTCCGTGTGAGTGAAGAACTCTTCACTAGGATTCCAACTAACATAGATACCATCTTTTTCTTTTGTTTTCTTGGTTTCTCTATTGCTAAAGACTCCTTCAATAAAAGTGATATGTTCTAATGTTCCTTTATAATAAGATGTTACATTACACTTATGAGATAAAAAACAACATAATTTACTTCCTATTCCATAACTACCAAGAGAAGTACCCTCATATGTACCATCTTCTCTATACTTTCCACTTGTATTTAAAATACTAAATGCGGCTTCTAGAGTAGTTATACCGTCTTCTCTAAAGTTATTAGTGATGATTCCTTGACCATAATCTCTAACTGAAACAAAACCTTTTTCATTATCAATAGTTATTTCAATCTCTTTACCATGTCCTAAATTGTACTCATCTATTGCATTAGAAACAATCTCTATGAGTAATTGAGTTGAATATTCTGTACTTCCGCAATAGATTTGAGGTTTTAATCTTGTAAACTCTAAAGGAGAGAGAGTCTCAATACTTTTCTTTGTATACATATTTTTATCCATAGTTCTTAAGCTCCTCTCTTTGTGAGGTTAGAATTGTTATACTTCAGGGGAGAAAAA
>JAJQAI010000103.1 GCA_021203915.1 Prevotella sp.
CGGTTTATTCTTGCCAAACTTACGCTTCTTATGCCTTCTAATACCTGACATAGAAGTGTAAACAACAAAAGGTAACTACCTATCAGTAGAACCAATATATTCTATTGCTTTATTACCATAATCATTTAATAACTATGGTATTTCAAAATGTGCCATTGGAGTTGATGGACAGTATTCATCCGAAGTGCTACTACCATCACAAACCTTACATCTGTCTAAGTCTTTACAGTCAATCTCTACACAGTTAATGGACATATATAAGTCACGAAGAGGAAGAATACCTTTTAAAGAATATTCTTTCATCACCTATAACCTTTCCATCACCACAGAGTCTGCTAATAACTCATCAGATAAAGACATATTAGTATGAAAACCCTGTAAGCCAGCAACAATATTATTCCTAACTGCAGAGGCTAGTCTATCAACAGATGTATACATAATATTTTATTTTATGAAAAAGGCGAGAAGGCGACTATGCGCTCCCTCGCCTATAGTTAAACTTAAAAACGAACGTTAATTAGGGTTCATCATTACCACCAGTATCACCAGTATCACCAGTATCACCAGTATCACCAGTATCACCAGTGCCAGAACCACCATCATCAGTATTAGTAGTATAAGGTATTGTAATAATACCATCAGATGGGGCAATCTTCTCTAACATTGCTTCAAACTCCTCAGTTATATCTGACTTAACATAGAAAACATGAGTTGTCTTTGATGTTACTAAATCACCTACAGCATTAGTACCAAGAATACCACGCTTAGCACAATAATGTATTGTGTACTGTGTATAGAGAGCACCAGGGATTGGGTTTTCATCTTGGTTAATACCAAAGGCACGAGTACGCATATCAGTAGGTATACGTAAGTTATGAAGAATGTAACTAAATGTCCCAAAGCCCTCATTACCAGGAGTAATAGTACCTTGACTTTCATCATAGTTAGGATTCTCTTCTGTGAATGACTCTATCACTGTGTGATAATCACCCATATGATGCAATGCTGCACCATCAAACTTCTCAATCTTGAGAACAATGAACTTCTGATACTCATCAGTAGCTGTGATAGTTATCTTACCACCATCCTGTGTGAAATCAAAAATCTTCTTGCCATAAATATTAAGCTCGTAATTCTTGATTGTCTTTACAAGATTAGCTGCTGTGGTCTCTGCATCAGTCTTCCAAATAAAGTCTATTGTGAAAGGCTTGCCTTTGTAATAGAGGTCATTGGAATAATATGACAACTGAGAACCTTGAGTTAGTCCGATGTACATATAGATGCGATATTCCTCGCCATCCTGTGCATCATCAGCAATGTAATTAAGGTCAATAGTAGCATTTGCTAACAATGGCTCTACTGGAGCTGCCTTAAAAATTGCTGTTACATTAGGAGCATAAAACTTACCTACACGCTTAACAATAAGGTGAACAGGAAGATCTCCCTTTTCATTAGTATAGAACAAAGGCTTACCTGTGGTAATGTCCTTGTCTATATTAATTACATTAGTCGTTGTAAATTGAAACATATTATTAAATTATTTATTGCCTAGCTGCCGCTGCTTGAGCTTGGGTTTGAGTCGCCTATTGTTGAGCTGGTTGACCAATAGACTGCGAAACTGCTAAACTTGTTTGTAAACGAGGATCGGCAGAGTTCTCCTGCACAATCATCTTCAGCTCATTGATAATCTCTTGGCAAACATAATCAGGAAACTCCATAATAGCAGAAGTGTCTTTGGTTAAGTTCACCTGTTCCTGTGTTAATCTAATATATTGCGGCACTTTAAGATAATCTATCATTACTTTCTTTAATTTAAAAACTGAATCATCTTGACCATAACGAATCTCACATCTTATCTTTGATGGATTACCATAACGATAAGATGAATCTTTTTCTGAATTAACAGTACTAACCTCCTTACTACCGCCGATTAAATCTTCTATCTTTATTTTTCTAGGAAGATTAGATTTACCTGTTCCTTCTTTCGTAGTAGAATCTATTTTATAAGTATAACCTTCTTCATTGTTAACATCAGTCCCTTCAGCATTAGGTAAAGTACTCTCACCATCATAAGGATTAGTGCTAACATTAGTTTGAGTGTTTACATTGTGAATGTAATAATAAGGTCTTTCAGGGAGTGGTCTTGTATAATAATCCATACTAATAACAGACCAAGTGTCTGCTGTCAATCGCTTAGCAGCAAACTGAACATTATCACCCTTATTATAACATTTATAGTTCTCCTTTAGTTTATATATACATATACAGTTAAGCATGTGTAGATAATCTAAAGGTAATTCAACTTCATATGTAGCACCAAATATCTTAGAAGCACCAGCACCATAATCACCATATACATCAACCTTTGTAGGGTCTAATATAGCCGTAGACTTTAACACACGTAAATCATCCGTAGTCTATTGATGTAAGTCATACAAAGAATAACGCTTGTTAACATACTAATTAATAGCACGGTTGAAGAAATAATTAAAATCCTAAAGTAAAAGGCTTGGTGCACCTGTCTTAGTAACCTCTATCAACACGGCTTCCCACACATCTCTAACTGTCATGTTCTTAAAAACTTAAACAATAAAATATTTATCTTATATAATATTAGCCTTCAGTCTTCATAATGTAATCTGGATAGGTATCCTTACGTATCAACTCAAGAATCTTTAAGTTCCTTGGATCACGCATCCAACCAATCACAGCATCATCAGTAGCACCTAAGACTATCGAATCTCCATACATAAATAACTTATTCTTAATATATATAACATGCTTCTCTTTAGCATCAATAAATGTAAGACGAAGATGAATATCGTCACCAGTGTATAAGTTTATAATCTTATCAGGATTATCACTAGCAACTGTTAACAAATAATCAGTAACGTCAGCATCTGGCTGGTTGCTCATGCTTCTTCCTAATATACGAGCCATGTTTAGTCTTCCATCAACACCCTGTGGGTCATTAAGAATATAAGACTCTGCATCATGTCTCTTTTTTGCTTTACTTACTTTCCTCTCACTCTCAGCAACAGGATTAAAGACATACATCTCAGCAGTACCATACTTATTTAACTTATGAGGGTCAAACTTAGGACCATCAATAACAAGATTACCTGCTTCATCCTTCTCATCCCTGCTCTTAGCAATAAGTGGTGAGTTCTTAATACACTCCCATACTGCCTTATCATGAGGACTTTCTAAATCTAATGTCATATTATGACGAATTTCAAAGATATGGTCTTCGGGAAAATATACTGCTTTTCCCTCAGCATACTCATTACGCTCACGCTCACTTAATATCATATCACCATTAGATGTTACCTTCTTTACACATGGTGGTAGCTGACCATTCTTGTTCTTACAAGGCTGAGTGAAAATTTTATTATCAGCCTTATCAAATACACTCTTTAGTGTAATAAATCTACTAGCAAAGACACCGTCTGTCTTACTAGCAGTAGACTTTTTTATCATACTCATTAAAACATTAATTCAAAAAATCAGAAAAGGGTAGGGTATTCCTACCCTCTCTGACATATCTTTGTTCTAATATTAACTATTATACTTCTCGTAAGATTGCACTACGGTATGGTGT
>JAJQAI010000311.1 GCA_021203915.1 Prevotella sp.
GTATATGATATGTTTAAAGTAATGTCCATAGAGAAGAAGATTAATGTTTTCAAGCCAAAATTAGAAAGAAAAAAGGAAAAAGGCGAAGAAATCAAACTTTAAATCCTTTTGCCTATAATACTAGATGAAATCACAAAGGTAAAGTAAGAGCTACTCCGTCACCTACAAAGTTAAGGTCAAAGTTAACTTCTTTCTTCTTGTTTTTTATTATAAGACCGCCGATTCTATATCCTGCTTCTGAGGCTCCAATACCTATAGCAGCACCAGCTAAGACATCAATCCAACGATGTCGGTTGCGTCTTATTCTGTCCAAAGCAGTTAATGTTGCAAGAGAATATCCTGCAACACTTATCCATACACTTTGTTTACCATACTCTCTATGAAGAGTTGTAGCTCCAATGAAAACAACAATGGTATGTCCTGAGGGGAAAGAATTTCTATCTGTTCCATCTGGGCGCGTTGAGTTAATGCAAGCTTTTAATCCATATGTTACACCAAGTCTAATGGCAAGCGTTGTAAAAGAATTGACCATTTTGCGATCCCATGTATTTTTAGATTCAACGCCAAAACAACGAAGAACAAAGTTCGTAACAATCGGGGCATACTGCAAGTAATTATCAATTCCATCTCCATGATAGCGCCTATTTTGAGCAAGACAATTCGATGAAATAAGAACAACGAAAATGAGTATTAGGGTTTTTCGCAACATATAAACGACCTTAAGATAGATACTAGATTAAACGCATCAGATCTTTTTAGGATTAAAATCTTATAAAAGTGTATTTTTTATTAGTCAAATTACTAGCCACCTTGGGCTTCATTTAATAATGAAGGGAGTTAATTTAAAACTGCATAACCCCTTAAGAGATTATGCAGTTTTATCTATTTACTCAATATTCGTCTCCGTCCAAGCTATCATTGAAATCTCTTGGAGTTCTAGGAGCCATTGGGTCGTGGAAATCATTGCGATGCTCGAAACGACGGGGCTCTCTACTATTTGCCAGGCGTTCAGGTCTTGGGCGACGTTCAGGTCTTGGGCGACGTTCACGCTCAACATAACCTTCAGGTTTGGGTGTTAGTACTTTATGAGAAAGTTTGTATTTGCCAGTCTTGGGGTCGATATCCATAAGTTTAACGTTTATCTTATCGCCCTCCTTAAGACCTGCTTCCTCCACTGTCTCTAAACGCTTCCAACCTATCTCTGAAATGTGTAGGAGTCCATCCTTTCCTGGTAGGATTTCTACGAAGCAACCATATGGCATTACTGAGCGTATAACTCCCTCATAAACTTCTCCAATTTCAGGGACGGCAACTATTGCTCTTATTTTCCTTATGGCATTTTCAATATGTTCTTTATCAGGAGCGCTTACTTGCACCTTACCCTTACCGTCATCCTCATCAATGGTTATGGTAGCTCCAGTTTCTTCTTGTATCTGTTGGATAATCTTACCACCAGGGCCTATAACAGCGCCAATGCACTCCTTAGGAATTTCAAATTCTTCAATACGTGGAACTTGTGGCTTTAGTTCAGGACGTGGCTCAGCAATAGTCTCAGTTATTTTCCCAAGTATGTGTTCACGTCCACGTTTAGCTTGCATAAGCGCCTTCTCAAGAATATCAAAGCTAAGTCCATCACACTTAATATCCATTTGAGTAGCTGTAAGACCATCTTTTGTACCAGTTGTCTTAAAGTCCATATCTCCCAAGTGATCCTCATCGCCTAAGATATCACTAAGGATAGCATATTTATCTTCTCCCGGGTTTTTAATTAATCCCATAGCAATACCGCTTACAGGCTTTATCATTGGTACACCAGCATCCATCAGAGCTAAAGTTCCTGCGCAAACGGTAGCCATAGAAGACGAACCGTTACTTTCAAGAATTTGTGATACTATACGAACTGTGTACGGGAAATCAGAAGGAATCTGTCCCTTTAGTGCTCGCCAAGCAAGATGTCCGTGGCCTATTTCTCTACGGCCTACTGAGCGTTGTGCTTTAGCTTCTCCTGTACAGAATGGAGGGAAGTTATAGTGAAGGATAAAGCGCATATAGCTTCTATCAAGCACATCATCCACTAACTTTTCATCTAATTTTGTACCGAGTGTGCAAGTCGTCAAACTTTGGGTCTCACCACGAGTGAATATAGAACTTCCGTGAGGCATTGGTAGTGGACTTACTTCACACCATATTGGTCGAATATCTTCAGTCTTTCGTCCGTCAAGACGTTTGCCCTCATCAAGAATACAACGGCGCATAGCGTCACGCTCTACATCATGGTAATAACGCTCTATTAGGGCGAGTTTCTCTTGCTTTTCCTCATCTGATAAATCTGCATGAGCTTCTATATATGCATCAGCAAACTCCGTCTTTATATTGGTGAATGCTTCTTCACGAGCCTTTTTGTCATGGTCACCTGCTGCAGCGATTGCATAGCACTTGGAGTATGTCGCTTCTTTTAGCTGTTCACGAAGATCTTCGTCGTTAACCTCGTGGCAATATGTGCGCTTGATATCAGTGCCAAGTTCTTTGGAGAGTTCTTCTTGTAGAGCACACATAGGACGAATGGCCTCTTGTGCAACTTTAAGGGCATTGAGCAGGTCTTGTTCTGTAACTTCCTTCATCTCTCCCTCAACCATCATTATATTTTCCATAGAAGCGCCAACCATAATATCCATGTCAGCACTTTCCATCTGTTTGAATGTAGGATTTACTACAAACTCACCATCTACGCGTGCTACGCGCACCTCAGAAATGGGACATTCAAACGGGATGTCTGAGCACGCTAGTGCACTAGATGCTGCAAAACATGCTAAGGCATCTGGTTGGTCAACACCATCTGCGGAGAAAAGAATAATGTTTACGTAAACTTCCGCATGAAAATCTGCGGGAAATAGTGGGCGTAATGCCCTGTCAATCAATCTGCAGGTTAGGATTTCATTATCACTTAGTTTACCTTCTCTTTTGGTAAATCCTCCTGGAAAACGTCCAGCGGCAGCATAATGTTCTCTGTACTCTACTTGTAATGGCATAAAATCTGTTCCGGGAACTGCATCTTTTGCGGCACAAACAGTGGCGAGTAAAACGGTATTGCCCATACGGAGCATACAAGAGCCATCGGTCTGTTTTGCCACTTTCCCGGTTTCGATGCTGATGGTTCTTCCATCAGGCAACGAAACTGTCTTAGTAATAATGTTCATCTAAATTTCAAAATATCTTTATACATCTAACAAAAAATCGCACAAAGATACTCATTTTCTTGAAATTTTAACCCTTATCATGCTAAATAGCGCTTACCTCAATCTAAATTAAAGCACTTTTCGACACTTTATTAGTGAATTAATAAACCATATGCAAGCCATAAAACGTAGTGCTATATTATAATCAGCTGGCAGAATAGTAATAAGAAAGGCTATTGTAGCTATAGTAATTGCCTTTGTTTGCTCAAGGTTAATATCTTGGTTTAGAACTAAAGAGTAGTACCTACTCATAATCCTAAGTGGATAATTAAGCATATCCGAATATTTTTTAACCGCAAGCGTTAATTTTTTGCGCGAATTCATCGCTATAATTCCATTTCTTTGCATAAGATAGAAAC
>JAJQAI010000068.1 GCA_021203915.1 Prevotella sp.
TTATTAGCTGTATCAACATAATCTATCTTATCGATGTACCAAGCATTACCCATAGCATATGGATTATATATTGCTAAAGTTTGCCCGCCTTCTATTGGGAAGATAAAATAACGGGTATTAAGCATGTTTAGTATAGGAAATATACTATCTGCTTTAACCTCGCTCACGTTACCATCAACTTCGCCCAAGGCTGGTACAAGATTATGAATCTCTGGTATAACATAAGCATCTAACATCTCCTGATAACGACGGAGTTTGGCCGCATGGTAACCTCCAATACTATTGTGGTAGTAAGATGTTTCATTCTCGTTAAAAGTATTCGAAGCAAGATTAAGTACTCGATAGCTTCTAAAGTCTGTAGTATCTGATAGAATTTCCTCATCAGCAGCTGTCATCCTTATAGGATTCTCACGCTCACTACGCTCAACAAACATTCCATCGTTTAGATAACGTTTATTAACCTGCCACATATCGATAAGACAAAGCAAAATTATTGCTCCAATCATATATGAAGAACGAAGTTTATTTGCTTTAAATAGTAATAGGAATAAAGTACCAATAACTATAATAATAAAGGATCTCCATGCGTCACTAGTAAAAATAGCCTGACGCACTTGTGTTAGATTAGAGATTACTAAATCTACATACTGGCTTGGAAGTTGCTTAATAGCTTGCATTTCCCCAGAGGATATAAAACTGGAGAAGAAAATATTTGGCATTAAAGCAAATAAAAGTGCTATTCCTGCAGTAAGAAAAAAACTTACGTAGACGTACTTGATTTTCTTTGATAGTATATCTGGGGAATCAACAATTTCTTTAAGTGCCAACATGGCCAAAAGTGGAATTGTAAATTCCGCCATTACAAGTGCAGAGGCCACCGTTCTAAATTTCGCATATAGCGGTATATAGTCAAGGAAGAAATTCGTGAAAGGCATGAAATTCTTTCCCCAAGATAGTAGTATTGAAAGTATTGTTACAGCAAGCAGAGCCCATTTCATTGGTCCTTTGACAATGAAAAGACCAAGGACAAATAACATTAGAACGAAGGCCCCAACATAAACTGGTCCGCTCGTACCTGGTTGCTCACCCCAATACTGACCTAACTGCCTATATATCTCCAGCAACTGTGGATCGGCATGTTTCATAGCCGTCTCGTTCTCTATAAGAGGAATTGATGCTCCACCTTTAGTGTTAGGCACTAAAAGCGTCCATGTTTCACCTATTCCATAACTCCATTGAGTAATATAATCACGCTCAAGCCCACTTGAGGTTTGATTAGAGGAATTCTCTTTAACAAGTTCACTCTTACCTCGCATTGACTCTTGACTATATTCCCACGTGTGATAAAGATTACTTAGGTTAAGGCAAATACCAATAAGAGCACCAACTATACATACACCTGAGGCTTTAAGAAAATGCGATAACTTACCTTGTCTTAAAGCTTCAATGAAAAAGGCAATAACCATAAACAGTATGACAAACAGGTAATAATATGTCATCTGAACGTGGTTTGCATTAACCTCAAAGGCTGTAAACAAAGCTGTTATGATTAAACCCCAAAGATATTTACCCCTATAGGATAAGACAATACCGGCTATCATTGGAGGCAAATATGCCAAAGCCATAACTTTCCAAATATGTCCAGCGGCTATAATTATAAAGAAATAGCTAGAAAAAGCCCAAATAATCGCTCCTAATGCGGCAAGACTTTGACGGAAGTCAAACGCTCTAAGCAGAATATAAAATCCTAAAAGATATACAAATACGTACCATACATTCTCAGGAAGAAAAAGATGATAGAATTTTTCTGCTATAGTTAAGGGACGATCACTACTATATGAAGGTGCAGACTGATATGTTGGCATTCCACTAAATACAGAATTCATCCAACGTGTCCTTTCACCTGTTTTAGCTTTATGCTCAGACATTTCCCTATCTAAACCCTTACTAGCTGCAGAATCATGGCGAAAAAGAATCTTTCCTTCTAAATCTGCTGGAAAGAAATAGGCAAATGAAATAATTACAAATAGCAATATGGCCAACACATCAGGAAGGCATTGTTTCCATGTTTTCATTGAATTGGAATATTTCCTTGTTATTTATGCAAAGTTAGTTAATTTGAAGGAAAAGCAAAATAAAAAGGGGGTTTTTGGAATAAATTTAAAAGAAACTTTCCCTTAAGAAAAGAGCGATGGAAGAAATAAATAAGCTACCTTTGTTAGCACTTTAAGAAGCAAAGTTTTTGCTTTTTCATAATTGGTTCATAAAGCCTATACAAATATGAAAATAGGAGTAATTGTAGCTATGGACAAAGAGTTTATCCCTCTTAAAGCATTGCTAGATAACGTGGCCATAGAACGACATCACAATATTGATTTTATTAGAGGTATCATTCAAGACAAGGAGATTATTCTTCAAAAATGTGGTATTGGTAAGGTTAATTCCTCTATTGGTACACAGGAGATGATTATCAACTATTCTCCCGATTTGATTGTCTCAACAGGTGTTGCAGGAGGGGCTCTTAAGGAGATGATGATCACAGATGTTGTGGTTGGGACCCAATACTGCTATCATGATGCTTACTGCGGTAGTGATTGTCAAAAAGGACAGATAATGGGTATGCCACCCAAATTTAGTGCTCCTAAAGAACTAGTAGACATCGCTCTATCAAGTGGCGTATCTAAAGTACACTCGGGTCTAATAGTTAGTGGTGAATGGTTCGTTGACTCTAAAGAAAAAATGCTTTCCATACTTGAGGATTTTCCTAGTGCTATAGCAGTTGATATGGAGAGTTGTTCCATTGCGCAAACATGTTACATCTATGGAGTACCATTCATTAGTTTTAGGATTATTAGCGACTTACCTCTAACGGATACTAATGCTTCACAATACTTTGATTTTTGGTCAAAGGTTGCTCTTGGTTCATTTAACTCTACAAAAAATTTCCTTTTAAGGATAAATTCCTTTTTCTGATAACGCTCGTTAATCACTATGAAGAAAATCCAAAGTTTTCAGGTTAATCACGATAAGCTTTTACGCGGTATTTATGTCTCTCGTAAAGACATTGTTGGTGAGGAAATCCTAACTACCTTTGACATAAGAATGAAAGAGCCTAACCGCGAGCCTTCAATGCATCCAGGGGCACTGCACACAATAGAACATCTAGCAGCAACTTTCCTTCGCAACAATAAAGAGTGGGGAAGAAGAATAATATATTGGGGACCAATGGGATGTCTTACAGGTAATTACTTAATTTTAAGAGGCGACTTTGCTTCTAAGGACATCTTAGAGATAATGAAAGAAACATTCCTTTTTATCGCTAATTTTGATGGTCAAATTCTAGGGGCTAAACCTAGGGAATGTGGTAATTACCTTCTTCATGACCTTCCTATGGCACGCTTTGAGGCAAAAAAATTTTTAGATGAAGTGCTTCTAAAAATTAAACAAAAGAACATGGTTTACCCCTAAAAAAAGAAAATGCGGCTAGAAAAAATAACCAACCGCATAAACTTTCTTTTATTTTTCTTTTTTTTATTGCCCGTCCACAACGTAAGTTATGGTCTCACCATTAGCCGTAATAG
>JAJQAI010000063.1 GCA_021203915.1 Prevotella sp.
GTATTATATAGTAAACGTGCAATATGTGGAACAGCTAGACCTATAAAAGATATAGGTCCACAAAAAGCCGTTGTAACAGCTGTAAGTAAACCTGTTATTAAAAGTAAATAGTTACGTAGGCGTATTGTATTAATTCCGAGATTCTCTGCATATTGCTCTCCTAAAAGTATGGTGTTTAGAGGTTTTATAAGTAGTAGTGCGCCTAAAAGTCCAATTATAGTAACTATAGAGAATAATGGTATTTGACTCATAGGAACACCACCAAAATTACCTAGTCCCCATATTGTATATGAATGCACACCTTCATCGGTTGCAAAGAAATTAAGCAATGAAATAGCCGATGAAGATATATAGCCTATCATAATACCTATGATAAGGAGCATAACATTGTTTTTTACTATCGTTGCAAAGAAAAATAAAACTGCCATTACAACCATAGCACCAATAAAAGCTGCGACTAATACAGCAAAAAAGCCAGTAAAGTTTACTGAGCTTAAAGTTATACTTCCTCCAAAGAAGAGCATAACAAAAGCAACACCTAAAGAAGCGCCGCTATTAATACCAAACACCGATGGGCCAGCTAGTGGATTATGAAATGCGGTCTGAAGCAGTAGACCGCTTACTGCCAAAGCCCCGCCACACAGTGTGGCTGTTATTGCTTGAGGAAGCCTTGTCTGTAAAACTATATATTCCCAACCAATATGGTCGCTAGAATGCCCAAGAAGGATGTCTATAACTTCCCTAATAGGTATTTTAACAGTACCAAATATAAGATTTAAGGCAAACAATACAATTATTGTTACACCAAGAAAGATATTAAGTTTAAGGACTCTATTCATCCACTTTCAAAAAATAGGTTGGCTCTCCCAGCGTTGTTATATCTGGATGCGTAATTATAATAAAATCACGTAAAAGTAGCTCGGGATGAAACGGGGTGTCTTCGTAGAAATTACTAAGGCGAGTATTGCAACCATATGCTTGTTTATCTTGAAAAGCTTTTAGTTGTGAATAGCCATGGTTTTCTGAAAGTAATTCTTCGTATGTAATAGGTCTTGGACTGTTATACCTAAACATCCAAATATCAGAGCCTCCTGCCTTTTCTAAAACGCTTTCAAATGGAAGCGGTATGCTTCCGCTATCATAGTTTGAAGAATATGCGTAATCAGAATTTGAGTCAGCAACAATTCTACCAATGGTGCTTCTACCTCCAGGTACGTACCAAACCGAACTATTTATTCGGTCAAAGATAACACTTTTTTTAATCTTAGATTCCCTAGCAAGTGCTTTTAAAGCTATATATTTTTCCTCTACTTCTTTGAATATACTATCTGCTTTATCTTCGGCGCCAAATAGCATACCATAAAACTTCATCCACTCGGCTCTACCAAGCGCTGAGGTTTCCATATAGTCAGCTGTTTCTATTATAGGCCGTCCCCACTTGGATAGCCTACCATAACCACCATTATTTTGGAATGGAGATATTAAAAGTGCATCAGCATTTACCTCTATAATCTTTTCAAGAATTGGGGTAATACCACTGCCACAATTGGCAATTTTTCCTTCTTTACAACGTTGCTGAATCCATGGTATATTAATGTACCTTAAATCACAAATACCCTTTATATTATCACCGCGTCCAAATGAGATAACTAATCCACAGTGTACAGAGGTAGCAATAACAGCCCTATTTAATGGTGTGCGGACAATAGTTCCTTTGGGTATAGTTGAGGGAATATCTTTTTCAAAGGGTATAAGAATATATGAGTGAAGCGTTTTGCCTTTGTTCCAGGGGTCTAAAAGTTCTACCAGAGTATAATCATGATAGTCTATCATTTTAAGATTTTCAGCGTACTTTAGCTTTATAGTATCGCCACCATCTTGTACCGAGTGGCTTTGGCCACCCGTACAAGACGTAAGTAGCGATAGTGCTAATAAACTTAATATTATGATAGGTTTTCTCACCCCTCAAAACTTTAAGAATATTTTTACTCGTTCAAAAATACAATCTTCTTCGGATTTTGTCCATATGAAGAGAAGGATTTCTGATATTTACCATCTGAGCTAAAATGGTATATTGTGCCATCACTCCAAGAGTAGTTAGTAGCTAGGATGTAAATATCACCTGTATTTTGGTTTATTGATATACCATAAGTGCAGCTTGTCTTTGCCTCATCTGGTAAATCAAGTGGACTTGAATTAAATGCTCCAGTCTTTACATTATATGAATAAACCTCAGTTGTACCAGAATATGGACTTGTTGAATAGTCTGTTTCGGTATAGAGGATATAAACTATATCGCCGTAACCTGCGATATCTGTTCCTTTGCAAATCTCTTTATAAGTCTTGCTGGTCTTATCATAGATAGCAACAGGATAGGTGTAATTCCAATCACCTAAATACTCTCCACCAAATCCCTGAATAACAATTGTATTATCAACAGAAATAACAGCTTGTGGATTAACAAAAATCTCTACGTTTTCAGCAGTATTAAAGGAAGATTCGCTTATTATAGACATAGTATTATCATAGCCCCAACCAGAGTTTACACAATAGATATATCCATCATCAATTGTAATTTCTTCAGGGTTACTTCCAACTTTTACTGAACCCTTGTACTCAAGAGTCTCAGCATCTAGTTTACTTACGTATCCACCATATGAGGTTACATAGATATAACCACCGGATGCAGCCATAAACCTAATATCGCCAAGGTCATTATAGTCGTTAAAGGAAATGCTTGTTTGACGAATGCCAACACCATTTAGCTTGACAATATAGTTTGAGTTATAAACGGACATGTAAATATTTCCGTTATACTCAATGATATCCTGTCCGGTATCACCAATTTCCATGCCATTTTGTGTAGAATACACATCATTAGAATTAACCTCGTCTGAGAGGTAGTTAAAATAGATAAGGTGAGCGTTATTGTACCCATAGGAACCCTCGTTAAGGATAAATCCACGAGTCTCAGCCATTTCCATCTTGGAACCCATAGTACTTGGATCCCACTTGCTTGTTGGGGTCTCATCATCGTCATCATCGCAAGCAACTAGTGCCATTGAGATGATTAGTCCTGAAAGGACTGCGTAAAAATAATTTTTTAGTTTCATAACACAAGTTAAACGTTTTAAGTTATATAAAAAGGTTCATTTTTTTTAGAATATATATGTACCACTTAAAGCCCAAGATCTTCCGGGCATGGGGTAATATTTAACTATTTCATATTGCTTGTTAGTTAGATTTTTTATGGAGCCTTGCAGATTAAGACGGCATTTTTTCATTATAAATTCATGAGAAACCGATAGATTATGATCCCAATAACTCCTCATAAGATATTCATAGGTGTTTTGTTCGAGCGAATACCTTCTTCCAGAGGCTGTTACACTATAACCTATGTTAAGCCATGGATTTGAAATAATTACTGAACCACTACCTGTGTTTTTAGGCGTGTATGGTATCTGTGATTTATAGTAAACGGTGTTTTTATCTGTTACATCAATACTATTTTGAAGCGAGTAAGATGCATTTACTATTAA
>JAJQAI010000254.1 GCA_021203915.1 Prevotella sp.
ATAATTATATTATATTATATTTTTTATAAAAAATAAAGTTGCTATGATAAAACAAAGCAACTTTTATATTACTCATTATGTTTTAGTAGATATTTTCTAGATACATTCTTGAAAGATTTGTAAGGATCCGCAGAAGATCTATATACATATCCCTCTCTTAATCCCGAAGCATCAGCCAACTCAATAGGCCCATCAGCAGATAGCTTAAATTCCTCGAAATCATCAGGCAAAATATAATTCTCTTCCACAATAGGTACAAATAATATATCATAATTCTTCAGGAAGTCTCTAGCTTTTACAGAATCCCACCGACCGTGAATTGAATCAATGAAATTAAATACATAAAAACGTGTGTCGGGCAGTTTATGCGGGTTTCCTTGACATCCCACTCCCGCGGTTTCGCCCTGTACCGCAACATAGTCCCATTCTGGATGTGCGTCAAGCATTTTTCTCAATTTGTTCTCAATATCATACTTCTTAGCCATTTCCCAATACACATTGGAATCTTGATAAGTTTTTGACTGATCATTTAGAACTCTTACATTACGGCTGCATACCCAAAATTCAAATCTATGCCAATGCTTACGCTCTAACAGAAACAGAGTAGATGTACCATCAATCTTTAGAGTCTTTCTATATGGGGTCTTATCTTCCAAGAAAGAAGGAGGTAAATTCTCGCATCTCTCTTCATCACTCTTAGAAATGAAAGGCTTAGAAGGAAAAGCGGTGCGGTTGCGTTTTTTCTTTGGAGCAAGTAGATTAAGTATAATATGCGGATGTTTTGTGGATACTAGACTATACTTGTCAGGAGTTGGGGCTTTCCGGATGTTATCTGCGGGAACCGCGTAAGTAACTCCCAAGGTCTGGGTTAGATCTTCATGCAAGACGTTCTCGCCAAGTCGGATTCGATTCTGTAAGTCGGTAACCCATGCTGGAGTGGGATCAATAGTATCAAAAGCCGAAAGAGGGAGAAAGAGTCCCTGAGAATACTGACCCCTGATTTTTTGGCTCTTGATACGATACTGTTTACTGACCACAAATGGCATCTCTGTAAAGGGTGGAACTTCAGGGAGTTTGGAATCAATTTCAAAAAACACCCCAATGTCGCCAATCTGAAACTCCCCTTTTCCGCACACACATACCCACCCATTAATATGGACTGCTTCTAGTCTGTCAGCTTTCTCAATGGGGGTGATATTAGTTACCGCTTCAGTGTATGCTAGCATTCTATTTCCATCTTTTCCTATCATATCTACCATTCCTTACTATTGTTTAAATTTTTTATAATAAAATCATTCATTTCCCAAAAGAGATCTGACACAAAGAAGTCGTCATCTTGAAGGTAATCTAAACTTTTTTCTTCAATATAATTAGCTTGTTTATCAACAAATTCTAGTGTGACACGTAAACAACTATCATGTTTATAATATTGACTCTCTTTTTGACGGACATAGAAACGCCCCGCCCATGATTTATCACTCTCGACACTTTGATTGATAATACGAATTGCTTTGTCAAGTTGACGTTGTATCCTTTTTCTCGTTTTATTTCTCATAGTATTAGTATTTACACACGATAGAAGTGGATATATGATTAACAATATTGCTGAGTAAAGCTCCAAAAGTATTAAACAACATTAATCTACGGTGGCCATCTTTAAAAGCGGGGTATTCTCGCCATTGATGGTAGTGACCCCAACACCATGCTGCATAGTGAATATGATGCTCAATCCAGTCTAACCATTCCTCCATTGTATCATCCTCTTCATATGGATAGCAAATGTTCGTAAACAAATCTTTAGGGACGTAAGAAAGTGGGCAGGTGTGACTTAATACCAAATTATATGTAGGATACCGTGTAACTAAATTAACAATATTTTCCTTCTCTTGGAAACTAAGCTGCTCTTCTTTTTCCCAAAACCACCCTTGTTTCAATCTGGTTTGCTTATCAATAGAGAAGGCGCCAGGAAGTACCAAAGTATGAATGAAGCATTTCTGAGTTAATGGAATGTCGTAGACACCACCTTCATCTAAAGCATACTTGATATATGGATATTGTTTTTCTACCCACACCATATTACCCCAAAATTGTTCAGTTGTCCAGTCATTAGGGTGAGCTCCCGCTACTTTACTAGGTCTAGCATCATGGTTGCCGCGGATAAGAAAGTAAGTAAAAGGATACGCCCCTAACCGCTTCTTAAAGGTTTCGTCACGATAGTTGAAATGATACAAGGTTCCAGAGTCGCCTAAAGAAATAAGATAACTTTGTTTGTTCTGATCTAGTTCCTTTTGATGACGTAAGTATAAATTTTCTACAGGTTGATACTGTCCATGAAGATCACTTAGTACAATGTATCGGGAGTTATCGTCTGTCATGGTTTTTCCTTTTTTTATCTTTATACATATATTGTATAATATTTTTTACAAAAAAACCATTAACTTATTCTTTTTCTAGGTGTTGCTTCATCCATTCTTGCGTTTCCCATGCCTGACCAGGGACTGCCCCAATAGTACTCTGCTGCTCACATAAATCGTTAACAAAACTTATATGGTAAGTGAAGTCAAATGATTCACGAATCTGTTGCATCTGTTCCTCGTCAGTGAAGGCGGGTTCTTTTATTCTGTCTGTTGGATATATGAAGTGGAAAGCAAAACTAAATACAACTGGCGAGAAAAGATTGCGCAACATTGATAAATCTGCGGAATTGCTATTATTCGCATCAACAGTGTAGTTCAGTTGTACTAATCGTAAAGTTACCCTATTCCATAGGATGCCTATATCTCTAATTTGAGATAAATATAGCACTTTTTTATTTGGAATACTCCAATCTCTTTCTATATCGCTAGCTTTATGAAGTGTAAATTGCAAATTTACTTGCGGGATGTCCTTAGAGAGCTTTAATAATTTTTCATAAGGTTTCTCAATATTCGGACCAATAGTAGAGATAATAAGCTGCGCAGTGGGGTACTTTGTGTGGAGACGGCGAATTGCGGTTTCCACAGCATCCCAATTCAATAATGGTTCACCCATATTAGAGAATGAAATTTGGAAGGATTTCATCTTATTAATAGTTAAGAGTAAATCTTGATCTTTTAAAATTTCATCCACTTGCTGTACAATCTCATCAGCGGTCAGATTTCTAAGAAAATTTTTGCCAGCCCCGCACATCCTACACCCCATGGGGCAACCGCTCATCACTGAGCAAGAGATAGAAATAGATTTCTGATTTACAAACACTGCTTCCATAATTACATCATCAGTTGAAAAAATATATTTGTATATATCTCCCTGCTCATTAACTATTTTTTCCATCTTTATTACCTTCACTTTCATCTTCAGCAGGATAGATGGGTTCTCCAATCTTGGTTCCATCTATATCTATCTCTTGAATATAATTGATAGTGTTCTTTTTTAAGTTTCCAAAATTCAGCATAAAGTTTTCAGTTGCGGATTGGGGGTCAGTAGATTCAATAAGGTTGGTTCTATCTATTGTACTTGAGTATTTCGTATTCTTATGC
>JAJQAI010000207.1 GCA_021203915.1 Prevotella sp.
AAATAGATATAAAGAAGAATTTGGTGCTACTTCCGTTGGAAAAAGAAAAAGACTTATACCATTTATTTACTAAAAAAAGTTTTTGAATTATAGATAAAAATGGAATCTAAATTATTTACGCCTAAAGCAATTGGTCCACTGACTCTAAGAAATCGTACGATTCGTTCGGCTGCCTTTGAAAGTATGTGTCCGGGGAATTCGCCCTCAAAAGAGTTGCTCTCTTACCACCACTCTGTTGCAGCAGGTGGTGTAGGTATGACAACAATTGCATATGCAGCCGTCATGCAAAGTGGTCTTTCTTTCGATAGACAACTATGGATGAGAAAAGAGATTCTCCCAGGGCTTAGAGAAGTTACTGATGCTATACACAAAGAAGGAGCTGCTGCTAGCATTCAGCTTGGGCATTGCGGTAATATGTCTCATAAGAGCATCTGTGGAGTAACACCCGTTGGAGCTTGCACAGGCTTTAATCTATATTCTCCTACATTTGTTCGTGGGCTTCGAGAGAATGAACTTCCTGGGATAGCTAAAGCTTTTGGAGAGTCAGTCCTTATGGCACGTGAAGCAGGATTTGATGCCGTTGAAATTCATGCGGGTCACGGCTACCTAATAAGCCAATTCCTTTCTCCTTATACCAACAAACGAAAAGACAGTTTCGGTGGAGGACTTGAAAATAGAATGCGTTTTATGGATATGGTTATGGAAGAGGTTATGAAGGCAGCAAAAGATGATATTGCCGTTTTGGTAAAGATGAATATGAGAGATGGATTCAAAGGCGGAATGGAGCTAGAGGAATCTCTTCAAGTAGGAAAACGCCTGGTCAAGGATGGAGCTCAAGCTTTAGTTTTAAGTGGTGGATTCGTCAGCAAGGCTCCTATGTACGTTATGCGAGGAGCAATGCCAATTAAGAGTATGGCTCATTACATGGACTGTTGGTGGCTAAAATATGGTGTGGGCTTAGCAGGAGGGATGTTAATTCCAACTGTACCCTTCAAAGAGGCCTACTTTTTAGAAGATGCTTTAAAATTTAGAGAAGCTATACCTGAAATTCCACTTGTATATGTTGGGGGATTAGTTTCCCGTGAAAAGATAGATGAAGTGCTTTCTTTAGGCTTTGAATTCGTTCAAATGGCAAGAGCACTATTGAACGAGCCAGGATTTGTAAATAGGATGCGCCAAGAAGAAAAGGCTCGATGCAATTGTGGACATAGTAATTACTGTATTGCCCGCATGTACTCCATTGATATGGCATGCCATAAGCATTTAGAAGAAAAGCTACCCGATAGCTTAGAAAGCGAAATTTCAAAGCTAGAAAAACAATGGGAAAATTAGCGATTATTACTGGTGCTGATGGTGGTATGGGTACAGAGATAACTCGCTCAGTAGCTTTGGCGGGTTATGATGTCTTTATGATTAGCTACACAAAAGTAAAAGGAGAAAAAAGAAGGGATGAGCTCATTGAAGAAACCGGGAACCACTCAATCGAGGTACATCAAGTTGACCTCTCGATAATGGCAGAGGTTAACAACGTAGCAAATGAAATATTAAAACGAGGGCGGCACATTGATCTACTGATGAATAATGCAGGAACGATGAGCAAAGTGGGCTTTGTTCAAACTATAGATGGGCTTGAAAGAACTGTTGCTGTTAATTATATGGCTCCTTTTTTGCTAACTACTAAACTATTACCTTTAATGGGGAAAGGAACGCGTATTGTCAACATGATTTCCTGTACATATGCAATTGGAGAGATTTTTCCAGAGTTTTTCTTTAAAGGATGTAGAGGAAAGTTCCTACGTATCCCCACGTACAGTAACACAAAACTAGCCCTATGGTTATTCACTCGTAAGCTATCTGAAAAGGTGAAAGAAAAAGGCATCACTGTTAATGCCTCAGATCCGGGTATCGTTTCTACAAATTTTATCCGTCTTGACCTATGGTTTGACCCTCTAACAGATATTTTTTTCCGTCCTTGCATAAGAAACGCTAAACAAGGTGCTGCAACATCTATAAGCCTACTACTAGATGAAAAGTATGAAGGCATCAGTGGTGGAATGTTTGCCTCCCAAAAACAAAAAAAGCTATCAGAAAAATACTTACACCATCCAAAGGCTGATAAACTATGGGAAGATACAAAGAATTTCCTTTTAGGGCTAAAACTAGAAAGTCCTTTAGAAAACCAAGAAATCAAAAAGTCAAAAAGTGAAATGTGAAATGTGAAATGTGAAATGTCAAGTAACTTCAAATTATTTAGGTGAAAAGCATTTTTTTTCTTATTTTTGCACCGTTTTTAAGAGGTTTTGTTTTGAAATGACATTCTATAGGTACCTAATAATCACACTCCTTTTTTGTGGACTGCTTACATCCTGCTTTAAGGATGAGCCTCTAAATGCTGAGTGCGATATTAAACTAGCCTATGTTCATCTAAAGAATCCAACTGACATTTTTTATTCTCCTAACGATACTCTTGTAAATGTTCTATCGGAGGAGAGTGTAGTTACTTTCTATATCAAAGAAGATGCGGACCTAAGTTCCTTAGCGCCAATATTTGAGATCACCGAAGGAGCTACGATAAGTCCCGAAAGCGGGTCTACACATGATTTTAGTGGAAATACTTCGGTGATGTACAAGGTCACATCTCAAGATGGAAAATGGACGCGACAATATCGCGTAAGATTTATTGAATATCAGGCAATAAATGAGTTCCACTTTGAAGACTTTAGGTTAGTTGATGGCTCTAATGGCGGACAATACTACACATGGTATGATGTATATCCTGATGGAACTGAGGCTGAAAATTGGGCAACTGCTAACCCCGGATTTAATCTTAGCATGAGCTCAGCAACAAAGGATGAATACCCAACGGTATCAACTCCTGATGGTTATCAGGGAAATGGCGTAATGCTTGTAACGCGCAGTACAGGGCCACTTGGAGCTCTTATTGGAAGACCAATTGCAGCTGGTAATTTCTATCTTGGCTACTTTGACTTAAGCGTGGCTCTTATAGACCAACTTCAAGCAACAAATTTTGGTGTACCATTTAATAGAAAACCTACAAACATAAAAGTATATTACAAATATAAGGCAGGTGATACCTATATGGATGGAGATGGAAACACCATTCCTTCGATGGAGGATAAAGGCAATATATATGCTGTATTTTACCGCAACCATGATGATAATGGAAATTCATTTATGCTTCATGGTGATGACGTAAAGACTAGCCCAAACATCGTAGCAATTGCTGATTGTGGGAATCTTAATAACGTTGATAGATGGAGAGAACTCAACATTCCGTTTGAATATAAAGGGGAGGTTGACGAGGAATTACTCCTAAACAATGGATATAATATAACTGTTGTCTTTACATCTAGTTTTAATGGAGGCACGTTTAGCGGTGCAATAGGTAGTACACTCTATATAGATGAGTTAACAATAGAATGCGAGGATACCTGGTAGGGATGAAAAAAATATCGATTATATTGTTTATGGCCTTAGCTACTTTTTCAGTAGCTA
>JAJQAI010000264.1 GCA_021203915.1 Prevotella sp.
CTTCTGGGTATTTATCTATTGATTTAGCTTTAGAAAGTTCATCGCCTTCCCAAAGGATTTCTATATCTATAGAATCACCATCATGGGCTAGATATTTAACTTTTAAGATAGGGCGTCCAACGCTTAAATTAGATAGCTCCCAAGAGGCTTCCTTTTTATTTACCATTATACTTTCTACCTTAGAGTAACGAGCGGGGAATAAAACTTCTAAGGTATCAACTTTTTCAAGGTGATGAACAACACTATAATTTTCTATTTTTTTCTTTTCATCCCTCTTATAGTTAAAGAAAACGTCTGGAGTACTTATTGAGGCATACTCCCACTCGGAAGGGAGACCTGGACGCAGAACTAAACGGGAATTCATTGCATCTGGTAAAATACCAAAGAGTCCCTCAACAAGGGCTCTAGATGCAACACCTATTGGATCTCCAAAGTCTCGATAACACTCACCACGAGCTGCATCGTAAAAACTAATTTGTCCAAAATTTCCAGGGCTCTCTCCAAGATACATTCCATCAAGTATGGAAGCTTTTAAAAGATGGTAACCCTCTTCAGAGCGTCCTGCCTCAAAGTAAGAAAGAGCTGTATGCATAACCTCAGCAAAAGCAACGTTATTAATGCTCCAGGAGTAAGGCATCCAGTTTGTTGTAGATATGGTGGAATAATTTTCCTGATTTATCTCTCGGGATGCTTTTTGAATATTATCATCCCCAATAGTATCCAATACTTTTACTGGAATATGTGGGATCTGACTATCAATATAATGAGTGGATAGATAAGCTTGGAAGGGATCTGTAACATCACTATCAATTGCATGATATATGGTCCATACGGCTGGGCTTTCATGAAGTTTTTTATGTCCCATAAAATCTTGGAACTCAGCCCAATAGCCTTTATCTTTAAGCCATAGGCGATTGTTTAGAGCACTTAGGATTTTATCTGCTTCTTTTTTATAAGGCTCTGGGTCCTCCCCTATTTTTTCAGCTATCATAGCTGCTAGCTTATTAGCTCTATAGTTATAGGCAGAACTATGAGTAACAGCCCCACTATCATAGTAAAGAGCATCGCTTGCCCATATGCATGCATAAGCATCATAAAGGCCATCATCATCGGGGTCGAAATTAAGCTTTTCCCACTTTAGGTGAGAAGTGATTACTTTCCACATCTTCTTTGCATAGTCCAGATCTCCCGTCCAATTAAAATGCCATAGGAGCTCATCAATGTAGCAAAGATTCATATCATAGTGATGCATTTGGTCACGACGTTGTGGATTTCGACAAATATAGCCATTGCTATATTGAGGTGTACCCCACTTTTTTTCAGAGCGAGCTAAAGAAAGAAGACTATCTTGCTGAGGATGTGGATAAATTGGAGGGACATCTACTACTTGACTTGCTGCGTAATTATCAAAATGCTCTCTAGCTCTATCATGCCAGCCCAAAACATCTCCCACATAGGCTGCACGCCAACCACTAAGGGGCATTCGCCAACCTACGGCACCGTGAAGCCAAACGCCTTCTGTTCCCCATATACCATCAGCAGCAACAGCAAGTGCACCCCCTAGGGTATTAAAAAAGGGATCAGGCGTTGAGATTTTTATTCTAGAAGCTAGGTTTTCACGTGCTTCTTCATAAAAGGAAAAATCCTTACTTCCCTCAATTTGACTTAGTTCATTATTAAAGATTTCTATATATAAATCTGAGTTATCTTCTAAAGAGCACTTTAAACTTTGACGTAGCCCATCTTCATCGGGGTCAAAGCTATCTATTGGGTCAACGCCTAAATCACCACTACGAGAGAGTTTAGGATTCTTTATATTACTATTTAAGGCCTCAATATAGCTTCCAAAAGGCAAACCTAAAGAGCTTATCTTCCAAATAGCTTTTTCCTCAGTTGGACTAGCAAGAACACTTATTTTTAAAAGTCCATCCCCCCAAGCATCATCCTTTAAGAGATAACTTCTACGCCCTGGGGTATAACGAGCCTCACACCAAGAGGTCATCTCTAAAGGAGTTTTTGTGCCATCTGGCAGACAAAGAAGAAAACGAATATTACGGCAATCACCTTTAACGTAAGAAGCAAAAATTGGTCTATCGCTTGTTTCTATTCTCCAGGCAGTATGAGATCCATATAGAGCTCTAGTATATCTATTTTTTCCGTTAACTGAAAGAAAATCCTCGCCATCTGGCATATATTGAATCATTCTTTCGCTACCCCTTTTATCATCATTATGAGGAGTTGACTCTATCATATCAGAAGAGGGTTTAACCTCTTGAGAAAAAAGATGATAACTATAAGAAAAGAATAGAAAAAAAACTATTAAAAAAAGATGATTAAATTTCATACCGCTTAAAGTACTGGATTTAAAGCAAAGATAGTCATTTTAATAATATAAGACAAATGGCCACCTAGAATTTCTAGGCAGCCACTTAATAAATATGTTTTTTGCTTTATGTAAGCGGAAAGTTATAAGCCCTTTTCTAGCAAATAATTTTTAGCCTCCAGTGCTGCTTGACAACCACTAGCGGCAGCCGTTATAGCTTGACGATAATGAGGGTCTGCAACATCACCTGCTGCAAAGATACCAGGAAGGTTAGTTATTGGACGACCAGGAATAGTCTTGATATACCCTATTTCATCGGTATCAAGCCACTTTTTAAAAATATCGCTATTGGGCTTATGGCCAATACCGAGGAAGAAACCATCAAGTGGGAGGTCGTACTTTCTTTCATCTTTTTCTCCTTTACGAAACACTAAGTGGGCTCCTTGAAGACCATTCTCTCCATAAAGACCTAGAGTGTTATGTTCATAAAGAATTTCTATCTTCTGGTTTTCCTCAACACGATGTTTCATAACATCAGAAGCTCTAAGGAAAGGTTTACGAACAATCATATAAACCTTTGAAGCTAGACCTGCTAAATAAAGAGCCTCCTCACATGCTGTATCACCACCTCCTACAACGGCAACCGTCTTTTTTCTATAAAAGAAACCATCGCAGGTAGCACATGCCGAAACTCCTTCTCCTTTATACTTTTCTTCATCTTCAAGGCCTAAATATTTGGCAGATGCTCCGGTTGCTAGAATAACAGTATCAGCCTCTATTTTGTGGCCATCATCTGTTGTAAGTTTGTAAGGGGAACAACTAAAATCAACATCCGTGATTAAGCCATCCCGAATATCAGCGCCAAACCTTTCTGCTTGAGCTCTTAGGTCAAGCATCATCTGATTGCCATCAATACCTTCTGGATAACCTGGAAAGTTCTCGACATCAGTAGTTTGAGTAAGTTGACCACCTGGTTGTAGTCCACAATATTCTACGGGCTTAAGGCTTGCTCTTGAAGCATAAATAGCAGCAGTATAACCGGCAGGGCCACTACCAATTATTAAACATCTAACTCTTTCGATATTTTCCATGATTTAAGAGGATATAAATGAAAAGGCTATAAAAAAATAATTATAGCCTTAAAAAGGGCTTTTAAAGCAACTCGCCAATTCTCTTTTCGATATTCTCG
>JAJQAI010000044.1 GCA_021203915.1 Prevotella sp.
AGATGTGTATTAGAGACATGGTTTTATCACACTATTAACAAAGGATCAAAAAAGAAAATTTTTGGACTTTAAATTCAATGGTTGGGGAGAAAAATTTCCCTCTTCTTTGGATAACGCAATAAATAGAAGTCTTTGGGAATCAGGGATGCTTAAAGGAGAATATTTAGATTATAATGATTTCGTGCTTGAAGGAGGTTCAATAGAGACCGATGGAAGTGGAACACTTTTTACTACCAGCGGATGCTTACTGGCTAAAAATCGCAACCAGCCACTTTCACAAAATGAAATATCACAAATCCTCTCTGATAGACTTGGACAAGATAGAATCCTATGGATAGACTATGGTAGATTACAAGGAGATGATACCGATGGGCATATAGATACTCTTGTAAGAACTGCACCTAATAATACACTTCTTTATGTGGGGTGTGATGACGAAAAAGATAGTCATTATAAAGAGCTAAAACTTATGGAAGAACAACTTTCTTCTTTTAAAAACAAAGAAGGCAAAAGGTATAGATTATTACGTCTACCGATGGCATCTGCAATATATGAAAAAGAAGAAAGATTGCCTGCTACATATGCCAACTTTGTGATTATAAATGGGGCAGTCCTCTACCCTACTTATTCTCAAAAAGATAATGACAAAAAAGCCAAAGATGTAATTGCTCAAGCATTTCCACATCATAAAATAATTGGAATAGATTCTCGTTCAATAATTAAACAACATGGTTCTCTGCATTGCTGCACAATGCAAATACCAAGGGGTAAAATTCTTTAAAATTTTTCTACTATGAGACTTGGAATCATACAACAACATAACAAGAAAGACACTCAAGAAAACATAAAAAGGCTTGAAGAAAAAATACGTGAGCTTTCAAAAAAGGGTGCAGAATTAATTGTACTTCAAGAGCTACATAATACTCTATATTTCTGCCAAACTGAAGATGTGGGGAATTTCGATTTTTCAGAAACAATTCCAGGAGAGTCAACTTCTTTTTATGGGAAGCTAGCTAAAGAGTTAGGCGTTGTTATTGTAATCTCACTTTTTGAAAAGCGTGCCTTAGGCCTATATCATAATACTGCTGTAGTTATAGAAAAAGATGGTAGTATACAGGGAAAATATCGTAAGATGCATATTCCAGATGATCCTGCTTACTTTGAAAAATTCTATTTTACTCCAGGAGATTTAGGCTTTCATCCAATAAAGACCTCCTTAGGAACACTAGGTGTTATGGTTTGTTGGGATCAGTGGTACCCAGAAGCAGCTCGTTTAATGGCTCTTCAAGGTGCTCAAATACTTATTTATCCAACTGCTATTGGATATGAGAGTTCTGACGAAAAGGAAGAAAAACTAAGGCAAAAACAAGCTTGGATAACTATTCAAAGATCACACGCAATAGCTAATGGCTTACCCGTTGTAGCAGTTAATCGTGTAGGACTTGAAAAAGACCCATCCGGTCAAACTAGTGGTATTGAATTTTGGGGAAATTCATTTGTTGCAGGACCTCAAGGCGAGATTATTTATCAAGCTTCAGAGACCCTAGAAGCTCATGATGTAATAGATGTAGATCTCTCTAGAAGCGAGCAAGTTCGCCGTTGGTGGCCATTCCTTAGAGATAGAAGAATAGATGAGTATAATGATATTACAAAAAGATTTTTGGACTAAAAGATTTTTTTACTTTTAGCCCAAAGTTTTAATAATATCGCTAACGATTAAATCATCTTTTAAGTGACTCTTTTCAAGTAGCTCATTTAAATCATATCCATCATAAAGAGCTTTTTCAACACCAAAGTTCAAAACCTTAAGATTTGATGGTCCATAAAAACGAGATATTCTTTCTCCGAAGCCACCATCTAAACAGCCGTCCTCAAGAGTAACTATTAACTCATGGTCCTTTTTTAGTTCTTCTAACATCTTCTTATCAACACCTGAGATAAAACGAGGATTAATTAATGTAGCATTGATGCCAAAAGAAAGAAGTTTCTCTCTTACACTCTCTCCTTTTTGAAAGAATCCGCCAAGGGCAATAATAGCTACACGTGAACCCTTCTTAACCATCTTATAGGTATTTAACCTGCTATAATCAGTGTCATACTTTTCCTGACTATGCACAACTTTTATATGAGGTAAACGTATAGCTACTGGATATTTATCTTGATCTATAGCCCAATCCTCCATAGCTACAAACTCCTCCCATGTTGTTGGAGCTATATAGACTAAGTTTGGAATATGACTTAACATAGCAATATCAAAGAAACAAATATGAGTAATTGAACCCATACCAAAAATAGAACATCCCGCCAAGTTTATTACAGCAGAATTTCCATTAATACATAAATCCTGAACTAATTGGTCGTATGCACGTTGAATAAAAGTTCCATAGGTGTTCCAAATAGGTTTCATACCACCCTTAGCGAGTCCAGAGATTAAAGCCGTAGCACATTCTTCTGCTATACCACAATCAACATATTGTTTTCCTAAAGGTTGACGCACCTTTGGTGGCAAGCCAGTAGCACCTGGAGCACCCGTTGCAACTACAACAACCTTTTCATCTTCCTTGGCTTTTTTAGCTACATACTTCCCTAATAATGCGGGGTAACACTCTCCAAAATCATCAAAAGACATAGCGCCATTCCCTTTTTTTAAATCAAATGGAACAGCGTGATGATAGCCTTCCTTATCCCTCATGGCGGGCTCATATCCATAACCCTTAATAGTATGAACATGCACTACTATTGGGTGGTCAGAATCCTTAACTTTTTCAAAGGCATCTATTAGACATTTAATATTGTGTCCTTCTTCGACATATATGTAATCAAGTCCTAACGACTTAAAATAGTTGAGTTTAGCCTCACCTTTAGTTTCACGCAAAGTTTTTAAGTTTTCATAAAGTCCACCGTGATTTTCAGGGATGCTCATTTCATTGTCGTTAACTATGATTATCATGTTAGAGCCTATCTCCGCCGTTAAATCAAGACCTTCAAAAGCCTCTCCACCACTTAGTGAACCATCACCGATAAAGGCTATTATCCTCTCATTGCCTCCTAGCATATCACGCGCTTTTTGCAAGCCCGTAGCTAGCGCAACGGATGTTGAGGTATGCCCCACTTTAAAGACGTCATATTCAGGGGATTCCTCTGGTGAGCTAAAGCCCGAAATCTCAGATAAACGTTTTTCATCCATAAAGCCATAAGCTCTTCCTGTAAGTATTTTATATGGATATGTTTGATGTGAGACATCGAAGACAACTTTATCTTTAGGGAAATCAAATACATAAGCCATGGCCACAGTAAGTTCTACAACAGCTAAGTTAGAACCCATATGTCCTCCTTTTTTAGAAATACGATAAAGAACGGCTTCACGTACTTCTTTAGATACTTCTTCTAGTTCTAAAAGGCTTAAAGATTTTAAATCCTTTGGAGAGTTAATTTTTTCAATATACATAAAGGGAAGGGGATTTTAGTT
>JAJQAI010000168.1 GCA_021203915.1 Prevotella sp.
AACAACAAACTAGAAAACATGTCCATATCCAAGACAAGACAAAAAATAGTTGATGTGGCAAGACAGTTGTTCGCTAAGAGTGGCTTTGAAAAAACCACAATGAACGATATTGCTAGTTTATCGGGTAAAGGTCGCAGGACTCTATATACATACTTCAAAAGTAAAGAAGATGTATATTATGCTGTGATTGAATCTGAACTTGAACGTCTCTCAGACCGTATGGATGAAGTGGCTGCAATGAAGATGCGACCTCAAGATAAAATTATTGAACTCATCTATACTCATCTTAACATGATTAAAGAGACAGTTATGCGAAATGGTAATCTAAGAGCTGCCTTTTTCCGTAATATATGGATGGTGGAGAAAGTTAGAAAAAATTTCGATGAGGACGAGATAGAACTTTTCCGTAAGGTATATTCAGAGGGCAAGGCTGAAGGAGAATTTGATATTGATAATATTGATCTTGTGGCCGATATTACTCATTATTGCATAAAAGGTTTGGAGGTTCCTTACATTTATGGACGCCTAGGTCACGGAATGACTCCTGAAACTAGTAAGCCACTGGTTGCCAAATTTGTTTATGGCGCACTAGGGAAAGCAACTTCAAGGTAAAAAAAATCAAAACAAATTATTTTATATAAAATGGGATTATTAACAGGTAAGACCGCACTTATTACAGGCGCGGCACGTGGCATTGGCAAGGCCATCGCACTTAAATTTGCCGAGCAAGGCGCAAACATTGCTTTTACTGATTTAGTAATAGATGAAAGTGGCAAAGCAACCGAGGAAGAAATTTCTTCTAAGGGCGTTAAGGCAAAGGGATATGCTAGTGATGCTTCTAACTTTTCTCAAACAGAGGAAGTCGTAGCTAAAATTCATGCTGATTTTGGATCAATTGACATCCTAGTAAATAACGCAGGAATCACTCAAGATGGTCTGATGATGCGTATGAGTGAGGCACAGTGGGATAGAGTTATTAATATTAATCTAAAGTCCGCATTTAACTTTGTTCATGCATGCACACCTATAATGATGAGACAAAAGTCTGGAAGTATTATCAATATGTCTTCCGTAGTAGGTGTTCATGGTAATGCAGGTCAAAGTAACTATGCCGCCTCTAAAGCTGGTTTGATAGCACTAGCTAAGAGTATTGGTCAAGAGCTTGGCTCTCGCGGTATTAGAGCAAATGCCATAGCCCCTGGCTTTATAGAAACTGCAATGACTCAAGCCTTGCCAGAGAACATACGTCAAGAGTGGAATAAGAAGATACCGCTTCGTCGTGCAGGACAGGTTGAAGATATTGCAAACGTAGCCGTATTTCTAGCCTCTGACCTTTCATCATACGTTACAGGCCAAGTCATCCAAGTGGATGGCGGAATGAATATGTAATGAGGAAACAAAAAAAAGGCGTTTTTTCTTCTTTTGAAGACAGATTATCTGTGCATGACCCTATAAGGGCATGCACACTTTAAGTATCAAGGGATAGCAACTAAAAAAAATGCAAGTCGTTTACGAGGATAACCACATTATCATAGTTAACAAACTCTCCGGTGAGATTGTTCAAGGTGATAAAACGGGTGATAAAACGCTTATTGATGATGTAAAACTCTACATAAAAAAGAAATACGCTAAAAAGGGTGAGGTTTTCTTAGGGGTCGTTCACCGTCTTGACCGTCCAGTGTTTGGACTAGTTGTTTTTGCACGTACATCTAAGGCCTTAACTCGTCTTAATGATATGATACGTAAAGGAGAGATTTCCAAAACCTATTGGGCTATAACAAAAAACCGTCCCAAAGAGCCTCAAGCCACATTAACACACTGGCTAAAGCGCAATGAAAAGCAGAATAAAACCTATGCTTTTTCTAAAGAAGTCTCAGGGGCAAAAAAGGCTATATTGGAATACAAAATGATAGGCTCAACCGATAACTTCACTTTGCTTGAGATAAAGCTATTAACGGGTCGCCATCATCAAATTAGGTGTCAACTATCAAAGATTTCTTGCCCTATTAGAGGAGACCTAAAGTATGGTGCTTTAAGAAGTAATCCAGATGGAAGTATATCACTTCTAGCTCGTGAGATTGCCTTCTGTCATCCAGTTTCCAAAAAAAATATTTGTGTTACAGCACCTATTCCAGACGATAATCTTTGGAGAGCAATTACAAGCTTTTAGACGGTAAAACTCACGAGAAATTTTATGAAAGTTAGGATAAGAGGAATTATAAAGGGTGTCGGTATAACGATAGCGACTCTTATCTTGATACCTATATTGCTTGGGATTATTGTTTATTTACCTCCAGTACAAAATTTTGCCGTAAAAAAAGTTGCTGCTTATGTCTCTAAAGAGATGGGTATGAAGGTGACTCTTGAGCGTGTTAGACTTGTTTTCCCTTTAGACTTAGGGGTTAATAATTTTTTAGCCGTTAGAGAAAGTGATTCTATAAAAAATGGTATTGACACCATTGCTGAGGTTAAGAATTTAGTTTTGAAAGTAAAACTCTTACCGCTTCTAAAAAGTCAAGTTGAGGTAGATAATTTGGACTTAAGTGGGGTAAAACTAAACACTTTAAATCTTCTAAGCGATGTATCAATTAAAGGCGTTTTAAGTAATCTATCCTTAAAGTCTCATGGTATAGACTTAAAAAAAGAAGATATTATTGTTGATGAAAGCTTCCTTAAAGGTGGTAACGTAGATATTGTTCTTAGCGATACAGCAAAAGAAGATACCACTGAGACGAAAACCCTTTGGAAGATAAAAGTAAAAAAACTAGATCTCATAAATACCGGTGCTACAGTTCATCTTCCGGGAGACACCTTGCAATTTAAAGCTTTTTTAGGCAAGGCTAGTGCTCGGGACGGCTATATTGATTTAGAAAATAATCTATACAGGGTTGGAAGTCTTGATTTTACAAAAGGAGAACTTTCTTACGATGATAATTTTGAACCACATGTTAAGGGGCTTGATTATAACCATATAGAACTTTCTAAGACAACCTTAGGCGTTGATTCCTTCTACTTAAAGTCTCCAAAATTAAGTTTAGATGTTCGTTCATGCTCTTTTAAAGAAAAAAGTGGAATTTCTGTAGAGTCTCTTACTGGCTACTTAGAGATAGACTCCATGAAACTTTACGTTCCAAATTTTTCTCTTAAAACTCTTGAGTCTGAAGTCATAGCTAACGTAGATATGGACTTAAATACTTTCGATAAAGAGAACCCAGGGAATCTATATCTTACGGCTAATGCCTCAATTGGCAAGCAAGACATAATTAGCATCTTTGGAAATTTACCCTCAGCTCTTGTTAGAGCGTATCCTAGTGAACTACTAGAGATTAAAACCGTTCTTACCGGAAACCTTGATTTGGTTAATTTTTCAGGTCTTAATGTTAAGTTACCATCGGCTTTTAACTTAAATGCTAAAGGACATATATCTGATATAGGAACTCCATCAAAGATTCATGGATAGTTAAACCTTGATGCTAATACATATAAT
>JAJQAI010000053.1:0-12646 GCA_021203915.1 Prevotella sp.
AACTTACTCTTCATAAAGAAAAAGTAGGTCGATTTAAGAATTAAATAAAAAATTTTTAATTTGCTATTATGGTAAAATTAGAGTAATTTTGCACATTGAAGTAATGCGTGATAAAGAATCAAAACAGACTTTCTTGTGGCACAGACAAAGTACATTTTCGTTACTGGCGGTGTGGCTTCCTCTTTAGGAAAAGGAATAATATCGTCTTCAATAGGTAAACTCCTTCAAGCAAGGGGATATAATATTACAATACAGAAGTTTGACCCTTACATTAACATTGACCCAGGTACTCTTAATCCTTATGAGCATGGTGAGTGTTATGTCACTGAGGATGGTCATGAGGCGGACCTTGACCTAGGTCACTATGAGCGTTTTACAGGCATAAAAACTTCAAGGGAAAACAATTTAACCACAGGTAGGATTTACAAGGCGGTAATTGATAAAGAGCGTCGTGGAGATTACCTTGGTAAGACCATTCAAGTGATTCCACATATCACCGATGAGATAAAGCGTAACGTGATGGCTTTAGGTCTTAAGGATGATTATGATTTTGTCATTACTGAAATTGGTGGTACAGTTGGTGATATCGAAGGCTTGCCATTTTTAGAAAGCATTCGTCAGTTAAAGCGAGAACTAGGCAAACGTGCACTATGCGTTCACCTTACATACATTCCATACTTAGCTGCAGCTAAGGAACTTAAAACAAAACCTACACAACACTCTGTTAAGGAACTTCAGAGCGTTGGTATTCAGCCAGATATTATTGTATTAAGAACAGAACATTACCTTAATGACGATATAAGAAGAAAAGTTGCAAATTTCTGTAACGTAGATTTTGAGGCTGTTGTTCAGAGTATTGATATGCCTACTATATATCAAGTCCCTGTGATGATGCAAGAACAAGGCCTCGATGCAACGATTCTTAAGAAAATGGGCGAAAAAGTAGGGGAGAAGCCTACTCTTGGACCATGGAAAAATTTCCTTATGCGTCGCGAAAAGGCAAAAGAAATTGTAAATATCGGACTTGTTGGTAAATACGACCTTCAAGATGCATATAAGAGCATTTTAGAAAGTTTGTCTCAAGCTGGAACATATAACGATTTTAAGACTCAAGTAACATTCATAAATAGCGAGGAAATTGATTCCAGCAATGTGGAGGAAAAGCTATCTAATATGGATGGCATTGTAATATGTCCTGGTTTTGGTCAGCGTGGCATAGAAGGGAAAATAATTGCAACAAGCTATTCCCGAAAACATGATATCCCGACATTTGGTATTTGCCTTGGTATGCAAATGATGGTAATTGAGTTTGCTCGTAACGTACTAGGATATGAAGATGCAAACTCAAGAGAAATGGACGCAAAAACCATCCATAATGTCATTGACATAATGGAAGACCAAAAAAACATTACCAATATGGGTGGCACAATGCGACTAGGTGCCTATGAGTGTGTTTTAAAGAAAGGCTCTAGAGTCCAAAAAATATATAATCTAGACATCATACAAGAACGTCATCGTCATCGTTATGAATTCAACGGAAAGTTTGAAAAAGAATTTGAAGATGCAGGTATGATGTGTACAGGTCGTAATCCTGAGAGTGATTTGGTTGAAATTGTTGAGATACCTGATTTAAGATGGTATATTGGAACACAGTTCCATCCCGAATATTCAAGCACTGTATTACACCCTCATCCACTATTCCTTGATTTTGTAAAAAAATCAATTGAATATAGGAATAGCAAAATTCAAAAATAAGAAAAATGGATAAGAATAAGATAATAGGTTTTGTCCTAATAGCCATTCTTCTAATCGCTTATAGTTGGTGGTCTAGACCTTCTGAAGAGGAAGTTCGCCAGCGAAGAATTGATGACTCGTTAGTTGCTGCTGCTAAGGCTGAAGCTCAAATAAAGCACGAGGCTGATTCAATTTCTAAAGTAGAGGCCTTAAAGAGCGATAGCTCTGCTCTTTTTTATGGCTCGCTTGAGGGTGAGACTCATAATATTAAGCTAAAGAATCAAAAAGTTGAGCTTTTTGTTAGTACAAAAGGTGGAACAGTATCCAAGGCAATTTTAAAGGGATTTAAAGATATTAATGGGGAGCCAAACCTTACACTTTTTGACGAAAAAGATCAATCACTTAAATTTTATCTTGAAGGGAAGCAAACCAATATAAATACCTCAGAGCTATTTTTTGTTCCTTCAAATGTGACTGATTCCACGGTAACTATGACAGCTGATGCAGGTGAGGGTAAAAAGCTTATTTTAGATTATCATCTTGGACGAGACTATTTGCTAGATTTCTCACTTCGTACAGAAGGGATGCAAGGTATATTTTCGCCTAATTGCGATAAGTTGTCAATTGATTGGCAGGATATGTGTCGTCAGCAAGAAAGGGGATTCACATTTGAAAATAGATATGCATCTTTAACCTATCACCTTAAAAAAGGAGGTACTGACTATCTTAACGTGACATCCGAAAAGACGGATAAGAAGATAGACGAGACAATTGATTGGGTAGCCTTCAAAAATCAATTCTTTAGTGTTTTGATGATTGCTGAGAAGGATTTTGGTGATAATTGCTTGATGACGAGTGTGCCTCAAGAAAAAGGTTCAGGATATCTTAAACGTTATGAGGCAAAGATGTCAACCTTCTTTGATCCTACAGGTATTAACCCCACACGCTTAGAATTTTACTTTGGACCTAATGACTTCCGCTTGCTTCAACGTGTAGAAAAAGAGAGTACCTTTGGTAAAAATCTTCAACTTCAACGTCTAGTATATTTGGGTTGGCCTTTATTCCGTATTATAAACCGTTGGTTTACTCTTTATGTCTTTGATTGGCTTACACGTCTTAATATAAATATGGGAATCGTACTGATTTTGATTACCTTACTTCTTAAACTCATTACATTCCCGCTAGTTAAAAAGAGCTATATGTCCTCAGCTAAAATGCGTGTTCTTAAGCCAAAACTCGATGAGGCTACCAAACAGTACGATAAACCTGAGGATCAAATGCAAAAGCAACAGGCAATGATGGCCCTATACTCTAAGTATGGTGTTAGTCCACTTAGTGGATGTCTGCCGATGCTTATACAAATGCCTATTTGGATAGCAATGTTTAACTTTGTACCTAATGCTATTCAACTCCGTGGTGAAAGTTTTCTATGGATTAGTGACTTATCAACTTATGACCCAATAATTGAGTGGCACAAGAATATTTGGCTTATTGGCGACCACTTAAGCTTAACGTGTATTCTTTTCTGTAGTGCCAACGTACTTTACTCAATGATGAGTATGCGTCAGCAAAAAGATCAGATGGTAGGTCAACAAGCAGAACAACTAAAGATGATGCAGTGGATGATGTACATACTGCCTATAATGTTCTTCTTTATGTTCAATGACTACTCCGCAGGACTCAACTTTTATTACTTTGTATCCTTGTTCTTTAGTGCAGCTATAATGTGGTTGCTTAGAAAGACTACTAATGATAAAAAACTCCTTGCTATTCTAGAGGCTAATTACAAGGAGAATAAGAATAATCCTAAGAAAGCATCTGGATTTGCAGCGCGACTTGAGAAAATGCAAAAGCAAGCCGATGAAATGCGTCGCTTAAGGCAAGAGCAGATCAATAGTGGACAAAGGCCTCGTAAGTAATTTTATTTTGTCTTTTTTTACCTATGAATAAGGCATTAATTATCTTTTCTTTGTTAATGGCGGTAAATAGCACTAAAGCCTTGGCACAAACTCAAGAGGAGTTTATTGGAAAGAACCTAATAACTTTGGATAGTGATTTAATGACTCCAGAGGCCCTATGGGCTATGGGGCGTATAGCTTCAGCTCAAAGCTCACCTGATGGAAAAAAGATTGTATATCAAGTTGGATATTATAGCAAAGAACAAAATAAAGGACATCAAGTTCTTTATCTGATGGATTCTTTAGGTGGGGAGCCCACTTTACTTACCACAAGTTGTAAAAGTGAGAGTGATCCTCAGTGGATTGACTCTGGTAAAAGAATAGCTTATCTTTTCGATGGTCAGCTTTGGTCAATGGCCGCTGACGGAAGTGATAAAAAGAGGCTTTCTAAGGAAGATGATGAGATTGAAGGCTTTTTATTTTCACCCGATTTTTCTCGTGTAATACTTATTAAAGAAATTCCCTATAATGATATAATAAAAAAGAATCCAGATGATCTTCCTAAAGCTACAGGAAGAAGAATCGTGGATATGAACTATAGACATTGGGATGAGTATGTTGAAACGATTCCACATCCATTTTTGTGCGATGTGAACTCCGATGGCGTTTCTTCCCCTGTTGATATCCTTGAAGGTGAGCCCTACGAATGCCCTTTAAAACCCTTTGGTGGTATTGAAGAAATTTCTTGGAGTCCTGATTCCAAATTTATAGCCTATACGTGCAAACAAAAGACAGGTATTGATTATGCCGTGTCAACGGATTCTGATATTTTCCTTTATAATGTGGAAACAGGTGAAAAGACGAATCTATGTAAACCTAACGACTATCAAGAGCCTAAGATTGATAATTCCAAGACAATGGAATTCCAAGAAGTCAACTCTAAAGAGAATCTAAAGAATAATCCTGGATTTGATATGAATCCAGAATTTTCCCCAGATGGTAAATATATAGCATGGCAAAGTATGGCTCGTGATGGTTACGAAAGTGATCGTAATCGTTTATGCATCTATAATCTATCTACAAAACAAAAGACTTATGTAACAGAAAGCTTTGACTCAAATGTAGATGAGTTTATTTGGGATAAAGATAGCAAAACTCTTTATTTTTTAGGAGTTTGGCATGGTTTGGAGAATCTATATAAAACCAACCTTGATGGTAAGATATTGCAACTTACTGATGGTTGGTATGACTATGGATGGATGCATCTTTTAGGTTCCACGGGTAAACTACTAGCTGAAAGACATAGCATGAGCGAGGCTCCCGAACTATTTATTGTAACACCATCAAATAAAGAGAAAGCCTCTAAAGTTGAGCAAATAACCTTTGAGAACAAACACCTTTATGACCAAATGACCTTTGGCAAGGTTCGTGAGCGTTGGACTAAGACCATCGATGGAAAGGATATGCAATATTGGATTATTCTTCCTTCCCATTTTGATGAAGCAAAAAAATATCCTACGCTTTTATTCTGTGAGGGTGGACCGCAATCTCCTGTTTCACAGTTTTGGAGCTATAGATGGAATATGCAGATAATGGCTGCTAATGGGTATGTTATTATTGCGCCTAATCGCCGTGGTCTTCCAGGCTTTGGATCTGCTTGGAATGAAGAGATATCGGGAGATTGGACTGGCCTATGTATGGATGATTACTTAAGTGCTATTGATGATGCAGCAGAGAATCTTTCTTACGTTGATAAAGACCGTCTTGGTGCAGTTGGAGCTAGTTTTGGTGGCTTTTCAGTATATTATCTTGCAAGTCATCACGATGGGCGCTTTAAGTGTTTTATAGCTCATGATGGAGCGTTTAACCTAGAGTCCATGTATACTGATACTGAAGAAGTATGGTTTAGTAATTGGGAGTATGATGATGCATATTGGAATAAGGACCTAACCCAAGATGCAAAAAGAACATACGAAAACTCTCCCCATAAATTTATTGATGCTTGGGATACACCAATTCTTTGTATTCATGGAGAGAAAGACTATAGAATAAATGCAAACCAAGGTATGGGCGCTTTTAATGCAGCTCGAATAAAAGGCATTCCAGCCGAACTACTTCTCTTCCCTGACGAAAACCATTGGGTTTTAAAACCACAAAATGGTATACTTTGGCAAAGAACTTACTTTTCTTGGCTTGATAGGTGGTTGAAATAAAAATTCTGCTTTCTTTTGGCTATTGAAGGGATAAAAAATAACAGCAAATGACTGAAATTATTAGAAAAAAATTAAGTGATTCTCGAGGCGCACGTTGGACGGCTTTAGTGATTGTAGCCTTCACCATGATGATGGGGTATTTTATCACCGATGTAATGTCGCCACTGGAGGTGTTATTGACATTACCTAAGGCTGATGGTGGACTTGGACTTGGTTGGTCATCTACCGAATATGGATTCTTTTCAGGAGCTTATGGATACATAAATGTATTCCTTTTGATGCTTTTCTTCGGTGGAATCATCCTTGATAAGTGTGGTATCAGAATAACTGGTGTGATGAGTTCTTCACTTATGCTTGTTGGTGCACTTATTAAATTCTATGCAGTAAGTAATGATTTTGGTGGAACGCTTTTTGGCTTTCATACCCAGGTTGTTTTAGCTTCTTTAGGCTTTGCTATTTTTGGTGTTGGTTGTGAGATAACGGGAATAACCGTCTCAAAGGTAATAGCCAAGTGGTTTACAGGTCACGAACTTGCCCTTGCAATGGGGGTACAAGTAGCTTTAGCGCGTCTTGGTACAGCTGCTGCACTTGCCTTATCACTACCTATGGCAAAACATTTTAATACCATTGGTGCTCCAGTACTTTTCGGCGCTGTTTGCTTACTGATAGGACTTATAGCCTTTATAGGTTATACCTTTATGGATAAAAGGCTTGATTCCTCAACAGTGGCAAGTGAAGAATCTCAAGAGGATGATGGCTTTAAAATATCTGATTTAAAGTTTATTTTTACCAACAAAGGTTTTTGGCTTATTACGCTTTTATGTCTAATGTTTTATAGTGGGGTTTTCCCATTCTTAAAGTTCGCTGCCAACCTAATGATTGTTAAGTATAACGTTCCTCAGGACATGGCGGGTTCAATTCCAGCCTTACTTCCCTTTGGTACTATATTTTTAACACCGCTTTTTGGAACTATATACGATAGGATTGGACGTGGAGCGACGCTAATGATAATAGGCTCGGTAATGCTCACATGTGTACATATACTTTTCGCCCTTCCTATACTTTCCTATGGATGGTTTGCTATAATTGTAATGATAGTTTTAGGTATAGCCTTTTCACTTGTTCCAAGTGCTATGTGGCCTTCTGTCCCAAAGATTATACCTATGCGACAATTAGGTTCAGCTTATGCAATTATTTTCTATATCCAAAACATTGGTCTTTCGCTTGTACCACTTCTAATGGGATGGGTAAAGGATAAATATAATGATTATACTCTTATGATGTCGATTTTTGCTTTGTTTGGTCTAGTGGCTATTATAATTGCTATAACACTCCGTCATGAGGATAAAATCAAAGAGTATGGTCTTGAAAAGGCAAATATTAAGAAATGAAAAAAATTAAACTCCTTAAAAATCAAATACCTATGAAAAAAGCATTAATTTGTTTCGCCTTATCTGCCGTAGCTATTATTGCCTCAGGACAGAAAACGCTTGAAGTAATGGTGGAGAACCCATCTTCCACACAAAAAATGGATGCTCCTGTGGTGCTTAAACTTGATTCCTACGGTATGGATGTTAAGTCAGCACTTGTCAGTCTTGATGGTAAAGAAATACCTTGTCAGCTAGATGATATTAATATGGACGAGAAAATGGATGAACTCTGTTTTTTAGCTGACATAGATAAAAAAACAACTAATAAGTATATAGTAACTCTTTATGATACGGGTACTCAAAAAGAATACACGCCAAGAGTGTTTGCTGAGTTACTTATTCGTAATAACAAAGTGAAGGAAGCCAACAAGCAAGATCTTTTCGTATCTAGTCTTATAGTTGAAAAGGGTGTTAATCCTTATTCTATGATTCATCATCATGGTATAGCCTTTGAAAGTGAATTGACAGCTTTTAGGGTTTATTTTGATAATCGTCAAACTGTTGACCTTTATGGAAAATTCAATAAACAGCTTGAGCTTCAGCAAACGCAGTTCTATCCAAGTGAGGAGCAAAAAGCTGAAGGTTTTGGCGATGATGTCCTTTGGGTTGGTGCTACTTTTGGACTCGGTGCTTTAAGAGGATGGGATGGAAGCAAGCAGACAATGCTTGACGATGTATTCCGTCGTGGTCAAAGAGTTGTATCAACAGGTCCCCTAAGAGCTATTGTCCAAATTATGGATTATGGATGGGTACCTAAAGAAGGCGATGAGCCAATAGATATGATTGAAACCTATACCATTTATGGTGGAGATCGTGCTTGTGATGTTGATATTAAGTTTGGAAAACCTGCCAGTGGTTATTTATTTGCTACTGGTCTTGTAAACGTCAAGAATTCTCAAGAATTTTCTGACAAAGATGGTCTTCGTGGCTGTTGGGGAACTGATTGGCCAGCTGGAGAACCAAAGGAAACAAGCCCTGCAACTTACAAACAAGAAACCGTTGGCTTAGGTATATATGTTCCAAGAGAATATATTGCAAGCGAAGAGGCAGCCAATAAAGACGAATATACTTATGTAGTTAAGACAGATACTGACAATCTACATTACAAGATAACTTTTGCAAGCGATAATGAAAACTTTGGGTATCACTCTGAAAAAGAGTGGTTCGATTATCTAAAGGCTTGGAAACAGAATATTGAAGAGCCTTTAAAGGTTAGTGTTACTGAAAAATAAAAAGAGTAATCTTTGAGTATACTAGTGAGATAGGGAAGAGAATTTTTCTTATCTCATTTTTTTCACTCATAATCATCAATGACAGCGTTGATAAAGTCCATCATGGGCTTTCCAACTTTGAAAATCTTAACCATTCCTTCTAGCCAAGAATCCCCCTCATAAAACTCATCACTTACCTTTTTCCAGCAACAATAGTCCTTCATCTTAAGATACTGGATGAATTCATAATCGAGTGGAAAACCTTTTGGACAGCTCTTAAGCCTTTCAAGACCAAAGCCTTTTGGGGAGTCCCAATCACCGCAACCTACTTTACCAAAATTCTTTAGAAATTCACGGCTTTCAACTATTTTTCTCCACTTTTGGATGTTTCCCATAATCTCATTTCTACATGAGGTTAGAATATTTGTCGGTAGCCAATAATTGCCACATGCTACTAGACAATGATCGGGCTCTAAATGAATATAATAGCCACCATGAAGATTCTTTTTCCCATGTGAGGCAATGTATGCCCCTAGATGGGTTTTGTAGGGTGATTTATCTAAAGAAAACCTCGTGTCTCTACTGAATCTATACATTGCATCCTTTGCCCTAATATGCTTAATTGAAGAATCGAATTCTGCAATCCTAACTATGGCCTCGGTAATAGCATTTTCAAAGTCTGCCCTTATAATATCGTACTCATCCTTATGAGAGTGAAACCACTCTCGATTATTGTTCTTAGAAATATCGCGCAAAAATTTTAGTATCCTTAAGGCCTGCATATTACTTTATTTCTTTTTTGGGGCAGAACTCTTTAAATGGGCAATCCATACAAAGTGGTTTACGGCTTTTGCACGTGTATCGTCCGTGAAGAAGCAACCAATGATGGGCATCTCTTAGAAGGTGCTCGGGGATATTATTTATAAGTTCATTTTCTACTTTAAAAGGAGTATTAGCAGTCATTGACACTAAGCCTAGACGATGGCTTACTCTATAGACATGGGTATCTACTGCAATAGATGGCTTTTCAAATGCTATAGCTCTAATAACGTTTGCTGTTTTTCTACCAACGCCTGGAAGTTTAATTAGATCCTCCATTTCTTGAGGCACTTCACCCTGAAAGTCTTCCTCAACTTTTTGAGCCATCCCGATTAAGTGACGAGCTTTAGCATTAGGATAGGATACGCTTTTTATATACCTGTAGAGGTCATCTTCTTTAGCCTCGGCCATAGCCTTAATGTTTGGGTAGGCTTTAAATAGCTCGGGAGTTACTAGGTTCACGCGTTTGTCGGTACATTGAGCACTAAGTATAACGGCAACTAAAAGTTCATAAGTGCTAGAAAACTTGAGCTCTGAGCTGACCTTAGGCATTTCCTTTTGGAAATACTTTAAAACAAAGGAGTATCTATCCTTTTTCCTCATTTTCTTTATAATCCTTTTTCCTCCTCTTCTTCCTCAAAGTCTGTTATTCCATAACTGATGAGGATATCATACCACTGGAGAAGCTTTTTTATATCACTATCGTGAATACGGTCCTTATCAAAGTTAGGAAGTATCCCTGCGAAATATTCACGTAGCTCTTTAGATGAAGACTTTTTATACTTAATACTAACTAGTTTACCTCCTTCTTTTTCTCGTAGACTTTTTAGCACAGACGTAAGAGGTACATCATCTACTTCAGTGTACATGCTAATGTCGTTTAAATTGCTTACGCTATCGGTTGGAAAAACGGGCATACGCTTTTTTGTGCTATCTAGAATTTCTACTACCACAAGGTTTTTAGCCTTAGAAATAAGTTTATATAGACCAGGCTTTCCGGAAATAGTTAAAACGGTCTCCTTCATAATGTTTTATTTTTTTTTGGGTGTTATTTTAAACTTGAGAGTATTTTATCAATTTGAGAATCAAGATCTTTTATTCCATCATTTAGAATTTTAAAATCACTTAAAGCTAGAATTTCTTCTTCCCTCATCTGAGACGAAATCCACTGTTTTGCCATGGGATAGGAGATTTTATCGCGCTCGATGATTCTTTTTATTCTTATCTCTTCTGGGGCACTTACGCAGATTACTTTATCAACAAGGGTATTAAATCCACTTGAAAAAAGTAGTGCACATTCCATCCACTTTAGTCCTGACAAAATGAAATCCTCAGCTACTTTTGGGTGCACTATAGCGTTTATTTTAGCAGCGTTTTCTTTGTCTTTTAAGATGAAAGAACTAAGTGATTTTTTGTTTAGCTTTCCATCTATATACGCCTCGGGGCCCACTATTTTTTTTATTTCCTGTTTCAGGCTTTCAGAAGTTGCCATTAAGCGTTTAGCGGCATCATCGCAATCGTAAATCTCGATGCCGCGCCTTTTTAGGATTGAGCATACGTGGGTCTTCCCGCTACCTATGCCTCCTGTTATTGCAACTTTTGTCATTTAAGGCTATTGCTCTTCTATAAGATAGTCTATTTTGCTAGAAGAAAGTCTAACGTCTTTAACATCTTTAGGTACAGTACGTAGCGTAACGTTACATTTGTCTTGGTGAGAATCCTTAATTTCGTTATAGTCTACTACCAAACTAAACATATCAGGGCGTATTTTTCTAAAAAGTCTAGCTCCAACAGTAAAGGTTACGTTAACCTTTGAGGGGAATGTTCTTAAGATTTTACCTTGAGGCATATTTATTGCTTGTACAGGTATTTCAAGTGTTTGCTCCGTTAAAACATCGGGATAGATAGAAATTCTAATATTGTTAGGCACGTATTTTACTCCCTTAACTTGCTGAACAGCTACCTGCATTATCGTAGTATCGGTAATATTTTTTATATTGAGCCTTTCAGTGTTTACACTCTTAGTACTATCTAGGATTTCCCTGCTAGCAAAGATGTCAACAGAGTCGGGATTGAACACAACTTTTGAGATATAGTAGCTCTGCTTTGGAGTTATTTTTCCATATAGCTTAACGGGAACTCTCTTGTTTAGCCCAAAATTATAAAAGTATTCAAATTTATCTGGCTTTATAGACTCTATATGTGCTGAACTATATAGTTGTTGATATACTAACCTTTCTAACTCTGATGTTTGTACTAGTCCAACTCCTGTTTGTTTACCATATTTATCAAAGTTGATATTTATTGGATGGAGCTTTTTGTAAAGGTATGCAAGTATCGCATATCCTTTGTCTTGAATGTCAACCTGTATTGTAGATGTTGAGTCACTAGTAAGAACAACGTTCTTGGGTATATTGGTGAGGTTGATTTTTACCTGAATTTCCTTTTCATAAGTTTCATTTAAAGATAAAAGAAACCAAAACATCCCACTTAGGGCAAGGAAAAACAAAAAAATCAAAAACTCCCTAGTAAAAAGTCTTAATAGGAAGTTCTTTATTGAACCCAAAACACCCAAAAACTTATTCTCGCTCATTATTTTGCTTGGTTAACATCTTGACTTGCTGCACTAGCGTCAGCAAAGACATAACCCTTGTCTACACAAATTGTGACACCTTTTGCTATTTCGATAGATACCTTATTAGTGGCTAGGTCAATCTTCTTAACCTCTCCATAAATACCTCCACCGGTAACTACTTTTGTCCCTTCTTGAAGACTGTTTTGAAAGTTACGTACTTCTTTCTGCCTCTTTTGTTGAGGACGAATCATCAAAAACCACATGATGACAAATATGGCCACCATTATAATAAGGAAGCTATAACCGCCTCCGCCACCTGCAGATTGTGCAGCTAAAAAAACAAATGTATTCATATTAATTGTTTATCAAAAAGATTATTCTTTATCTTTATTCTCGCCTTTGGATTTGCCACTATTTATAGACTTTTGTAGACTCCCACTACTTATTAAGTGGCGAGCTATGCTATCTAGCATACCGTTTATATAGCCAGCACTTTTGGGCGTACTATATGTCTTTGCTAAGTTAACGTACTCGTTTATAGTAACATTTATTGGAATATTTGGAAAAGTCAACATCTCAGCTATAGCTATTTGCATAATGACCACATCCATAAATGCTAGACGTGTAAAATCCCAATTCTGAGAAACATCACTCATTAGATGGTGATATTGGTCTGCGTTTAGGATAGATGTCCTAAAGAGTTTGCACGCAAAATTTTTATCTTCCTCGTCCTTATATTCGGGCAGTAACTCTTGATGATTATTAC
>JAJQAI010000053.1:12656-16011 GCA_021203915.1 Prevotella sp.
ACGTTTGATTGTTTTGATTACAAATGTATCAACAATAGCTTTATCATCGTTCCAATAAAGACTTTGTTCCTCAAGAGAAGAATCTAAGTCTTCATTATTCATAATAAAGTCCTTATAAAGCTTGCGCCAGAGTTCACGATCCTCTTCATATGAGGATTCCTCATTAAGCATATATTCGTTATATGTACTACTTTGGACTATAAGATTATATAGTTTTTTTATAAGTTCTAGATCTTCATCCCAAGAACTTGTCTGGACGGAAGAAAACTCTTTTAGTTGCTCGTTGCACTCAAGTTGAAGTGAGAAGCTATTATTGATAAATTTGTCCTTAGGTAGTGATGTATCCTCTCGCTCAGCCTTAGCAAGTTGAACCTTGTAATATTTTTGAGCCAATTTGGTTATGGCAACGATTAGCAATAGCAGGTGGAGATATAGATGGTATGCCTTAGATAAACTGAACAATAGTTCTTTTTCAGCAGCATCTATATTACGATTTCCATTTTGATAGTATGCGTAGGTTAATTGAACTATTTTTATTCTAATTAATTCACGGTTTATCATTTGAAAAGAGCATTTTGTATTATATACAATGCAAAAATAAGCAAAAAACGCCTTTCTTGCAATAAAACCCACTATTTTTCCTAACCATTCACTTTTAAAGAGGATTTGATGGTAATCCCCTTTTAAAAAAAGAAATACGGAATATAAATGCTTTTTTTAGGTACTATTTTAAACTATTGAGCCTTTTGAGAATTTTATTTACACCTAGGATGGGATTAACTTCCTTACTTAAGTCTATGCGTAAGCTACTAATATCATTAATCAAATCACTAAAAGCACTTTGCATAGCGTTTGGTAAGCGCTTGGTTTTGTCCGCTAGTGGGTTTACAACCATTTTAATACCTTTGCCAACTATTGATATTTGAACATCCTTTTCGCTCATTACAGGATCGCCATCATAATGGATTAGGCCAGGTTTTTCCCTTTTGATATTAACTTTGCGTGTACGAAGAGTCCTAACCCGTGGGTTTTTGTCAAGAGTTTTGTTTAGGATATCTATACATATTTGAGGCGCTTCAATTATATCAAAAGGCTCTATAATAGTTACATCTAAAAATCCATCATTCATTGAAGCGTGTGGTGCTATATAAGCGTTGTTTCCATATTGTGAGGCATTAGCACAAGAGACCAAATATGCATTATGACGCATTGAGGCTTCATCACTTTCAATATCATAAAACTCTGGTTTATATTTTAGTCCTTCTCTTAATATATTCTCAAGGTAGGTTATAACACCGCGTCTTCCTGCCTCGGCAAATCTCATACTAATAAGAGCATCAAATCCCATACCACATGTGCAAAAGAAAGGATGAGTGTTTATAAGCCCATAATCAAGTCGGTGAACTTGGCAAAAATTCAATGTCTCAATAGCCTTGTTTATCTCAAGAGGTATCATTAAATGCCTTGCTAGCCCATTACCTGAGCCACATGGAATGATGCCTAGTGCCGTATCTGAATGTACAATTGCTCGTGCTACCTCATTTACAGTTCCATCACCTCCGACAGCAACTACAACATCTATGCCTTGGTTTTTGGCATCTTGGGCAATTTCTTGGGCATGGCCTGGATATTGGGTTTGAATAATTTCATAGTCAAAAAGATTTTTATCTAGGCAATCAGAGATTGTCCCAGGTACCCCCTGCTTCTTAATTGTTCCAGAAATTGGATTAATTATGAACTTAATTCTTTTTTTGGCCATTTATCCTTATCTTCAAGAATTTATACAACGTTTTTTTAGATAAACTCTCCAAAAAAGGAGTGCTTGAAAAAAAAGCGCGTTTTTTTGCTTTATGTGCAAATATACACAAAAACCACAAAATGCCCAAATCATAGGTTTTTTGTTTGATTTATTGCTTGATTGTATTAAAAATAATTTGTAACGTTAATTTTTTTTTCACTTTTCTTTTTATTGTTCGTTATTTATGCATGAAATTTAGTAACTTTGCAGCCTAATTAATAATTCGGTAATTACCTACCTTTTCTTCAATCATGGGATTGTTACAAGAAAGATACAAATCTTATCGGGATCCACAACATTATATGGAACTCGGTGTTTATCCTTATTTTCGTGAGATAACAGGCAAGCAAGGTACTGAAGTACAAATGGCTGGACACAAAGTTTTGATGTTTGGCTCTAATGCTTATACAGGTTTAACTAGTGATTCAAGAGTTGAAAATGCAGCTATTGAGGCGCTAAAAAAATACGGTAGCGGATGCGCTGGTAGTCGCTTCTTAAATGGAACACTAGATCTTCATGTTAAACTGGAAAAAGAACTTGCAGAGTTTGAGCACAAAGAAGATGCAATATCATTTTCTGCTGGGTTTAATGCTAATTCAGGCGTTTTAGAAGTTATCGTTGGTCGTGATGATTACATCATTTGTGATGATAGAGATCATGCGAGCATTGTAAATGGCCGTCGCTTATCGTTTGCTACTTGCTTAAAGTACAAGCACAATGATATGGAAGACCTTGAAAAGCAACTTCAAAAGTGCCGTCCAGATGCAATAAAACTCATTGTTGTTGATGGCGTCTTCTCAATGGAAGGAGACCTTGCCCCACTACCTGAAATTGTCCGTTTAAAGAAGAAATACAATGCTTCCTTAATGGTTGATGAGGCTCATGGTATTGGCGTCTTCGGTAAAGAGGGTAGAGGCGTTTGTGACCATTTTGGAGTATTAGATGATGTTGACCTTATTATGGGTACATTTTCTAAGAGTCTTGCTAGCATTGGAGGCTTTATTGCCGGTGATAAGGATACTCTTAATTTCTTACGTCATACATGTCGCACATATATATTTAGTGCTTCAAATACTCCTGCAGCTACAGCTGCTGCAATGGAAGCCCTGCATATTATGAGAAATGAGCCCGAGAGGATGGCAAATCTCTGGGATGTTACTCGATATGCTCTCCAAAGATTTAGAGAGGAAAACTTTGAAATTGGAGAAACTGAGAGTCCTATTATACCTCTTTATGTTAGAGATGTTGATATGACTTTCCTTGTTACCAAACTGGCTTTTGACGCAGGTGTATTTATTAACCCTGTGATTCCTCCTGCTTGTGCACCTCAAGATACTTTGGTACGTTTTGCTCTTATGGCAACCCATACAAAGGAACAGGTTGAGCGTGGTGTTCAAGCATTAAAGAAAATATTTGTTGAACAAGGTATCATCAAATAATTCCTGGGAAAAAGTTTGTTTGTTAGCGTAGAAATGCTTACTTTTGCGCTCGCAATAAAGGAAAAAACCTTTTCGGGGTGTAGCGCAGTCCGGTAGCGCACCTGGTTTGGGACCAGGT
>JAJQAI010000113.1 GCA_021203915.1 Prevotella sp.
AGATATAGGAATTCTAGCACACTGAATAAATTAACTGATATTGCCATTTTATATCCACTATATCAAGCAAGTCTTTACTGTTCTTACAATCGAGAAATCACAAGGAGTTTGCCATATTTTTTTGCAAAACCAATCAAGAATTTGAACTAGCGCAAAATCAAGGTTATTGGTCACATAGAATATCATAATAGAAAAGCTATAATATTTTGGCATCAATCAGAAAATTAGTGTAAATTTGCATAATACAATATTAATACTCTGGTTATCAAAAAACAATTTGAATAGAATTGTCTATAAAATATCTTTAATTGTAAATTAACCAATGAGACGAATTAAAATCCAAAACTTCAGATGTTATACAAATCCTTTTAAGATTGAATTCAAAAACAACATTAACTTATTCATTGGCGACAATGGAAGCGGCAAAACTTCTATTCTTAAGGCATGCCAATATGTTATAAGTAGTTTCTTTGCGGGTTTCAGTGATGAGAACACTAAAGTCCTAAGCCCTAAAGATAGTGATTTTTCCGCGCAAGTTTACGATGGGAATCTTTTACCAGAGGAGCCTATACAAATTTCATTCGAGTTTAATCATAATACATTTTCTACTGTAACAATGTCTTGAGGTCGCTAATATAATCCAGGAGGAGAACTATTTACGATTCAAAAAAGAAGCAAAAAAAATAGCCGTACACTCATTTCTGACTTTCTTCACTACCGCGATTATGCAAAAACTTTAATGAACTCTTATATCAAAAAAAATAGTGAAGATAAATCTATAGAGCGTAAACATGATTTACCACTTTTTGCTTCATTTACAACCGAAGACATACATTCTACACGTAAAATAAAGGCAGACAAATTTAAGCAATATATACAAAAACCATCTTTCGGGTATTATGAATGCTTGGAAGGGAATGGATTTTTACCCTATTGGTTGAAAAGATTATTGGTGCTAGAAGAAGGACAGAAAAACTTGCATGAAATAAAGATAGTACGTCAAGCTATCATGGATGCATTAGGAAAGCATGGGTGTGGTATTATAACTAAAATGATGATACGACCCAATCAAAAAAAAGTATATTATCAGCTAACAGATGGGCGTGAGGTAGAAGCAGAATTGCTTTCCGATGGTTACAAAAGGCTTGTCAATATAGTAACAGATATTGCCTTTCGTTGTGCTCTTCTCAACTATGGTTTTTACGAATTAGATGCTACTCGCCAAACTAAGGGCATTGTACTAATTGATGAGATAGACCTTCATTTACACCCTACGCTTCAAGCAAAGATTCTTAAATGTTTACACAAGGCATTTCCAAAATTGCAGTTTATTGCTACCACTCATGCACCAATGGTAATGACAGGTGTAGAGAATAACGAAGAAAATGTAGTCTACAAGCTAGGATTTTCCAAAGATGAAGGATATACAATTAAGAAAATCAACACTTATGGACTGGATTGCTCTACCATCACTAGAGATATTCTTGGTATAGAGCCCCGAGACAAAAAGGTTGAGGAAAGTCTTTCAAGGCTATTTTGTTTGATTGATGAGGATAAAGAAGCTGAAGCAAGAAAGCTTTTAGATGATTTGAAAACTAGTTTTAAAAATAACCTACCAGAGTTGGCACGTGCAGAAGCTATACTCAATTTTTCTATAAATCTAGACGAATGAGAAAGATAGAAAAAGGGAAAGAGCCTAATGAGTGGATAGAATACCGTCAAACACCTGGGGTCGAATTTGAGGGAATAGCCCCTTTACGAGAAAAATCGCAAGAAAGCCCATCCCTTTATGGATGGGATGAATTGCGCTACTATTTATTCTTTTGGTCAGCAATGTATTTCTTAACAGTTGCTTCAGAGATGTGGCCCACGCTTTCAACATAATAGGAACGTGTCCACAATGACGGCAAACGATGCTTTAAGGAAGGAAATTCCTTTCGCAACTTATACGCCGTATAGCCTTTTAACTGCGAAATGATATATGCTACCGAGTCTGATGGTGTAGCACTTATAAACAAATGCACGTGGTCAGGAAGCACTTCTATAGCCTTTAAGTCCCATTCCTGTTCTGCACATTTCTCTGTAATCAACTCCCTCAATCTCTCATCAATGGGACTTATTAGCACCTTTCTACGATACTTTGGACACCATATTAAATGATACGACAAATTATAAATGCTTCCTGCATTGGTTTTCCATCGTGTATTCATATTTTCCTCGTTTTATTTTGCAAAGGTAGGATTTTTTGCTAACTTTGCGCCACAAAACGACTATTTATTTATATATGGAGCGAGTAGCATACAAATACAAGGTCTATCGACAAAACGACAACCACAAGAGGAAACTCTCGATGATTCTGTTCGTATGCTCTCAAATCTATAATCATACGCTTGCTGTCAAGAAGAGGTACTATGCTCTCTACAAGAAAGACATCTCAATGTTTGATATGCAAGCACACATTGCAAAGGTGAGGAAGCGTTGCTATCCCCAATGGACAGAGGTAAGTTCTCAAGCCATTCAAGAGATTATTGAACGCATTTATCATGGCTATGAACTCTTCTTCCGTAAGGAAGCCAAGAGACCACCAAAATTCAAGAGTTGGTGGAAATACAAGTCCATCACCTTTAAGGTAGCAGGATGGTCTCTTGAGAAAAACGAATTCATCATAAACAAACAACGCATTAAGTTGCGTTTCCATAAATCGAGGGAGATTGATGGGAAAATTCAAACCATCACCCTCAAGAGGGACAACTGTGGTGATTGGTGGTTAATCTTCATCGTTCGCAAGGAAAAAAGTGTTTCAGCGCATGCACCCATGACAGGTAAGACTGCGGGGTACGACTTTGGGCTAAAGCATTTCATGACGAGTGATGGAGGTGTTATCATTGAATGCCCTGAGTTTCTCAAACACTCACTCAATGTACTACGGAAAAAGTCAAAGAATCTTTCCAAGAAGGTGAAAGGCAGCAACAATCGATGTAAGGCAAGGTTGGACCTCGCAAGATATCATCGAAAGACTGCCAATCAACGTAATGATTTCCATTGGAAAACGGCGATTAGTCTTGCAAGGGAATATGATGCCATATTCATCGAAGACCTTAACATCAAGGCAATGCAACGACGTTGGGGGCGAAAGATAAGTGACCTTGCGTTCTCAGACTTTGTTCGCATCCTCGAATGGATTTGCAAGAAAAACGGCAAGGAACTTGTCAAGATTAACCGTTGGGAAGCAACAACAAAAACTTGTTCGGAGTGTGGGTTCAAGATGGCAGAGATACCATTGAAAGTGCGTGAGTGGGATTGCCCACAGTGTGGGACACATCATGACCGTGATGTCAATGCGGCCAAGAACATAAAACGGGTTGGGGCATCAACCCTTGCAGGAGAGGACGGAAGACGAGCGTTGGATGGCCAACGGCGCAGTTCTTGTTGATAGCAGAATCCCATTCCTTTAGGGATGGGAGTATGTCAA
>JAJQAI010000274.1 GCA_021203915.1 Prevotella sp.
ATCAAAGATATTGCAGAGAAATCTGGTGTCTCTGTTGGCACAGTGGATAGAATTTTGCACAATCGCCCCAATGTGTCAAAAACAGCAAGGGAGAAAGTAGAGGCTGTGCTTAAGAGCATAAACTATCAACCCAACATGTACGCTAGTGCTCTTGCCTATAACAAATCATACACATTCTACTGTATTATCCCAAAACATGAGTCCGAGGCATATTGGGAAGAAATTGAGGAAGGTATTAATCGTGCGTGCGAAAGTAGAAGGGACTTTCATATCAATATTGAAATCCTTCATTACAGGCGATTTGATAAAAAGACCTATAAAAAAACTTTAGATAACTGCCTTGAAAGCAGTCCTAGTGGTGTTGTTTTAGTTCCTAGTGATATAGATGTAACAAGAGATTTTACTGACAAACTTCACGAACTTGACATACCATTTATTTTTCTTGACTCTTTCATTCCAGACTTAAAGCCACTCTCATTCTATGGGCAGGATTCTTTTTGTAGTGGATATTTCGCGGCAAAAATACTTATGCTAATCTCATCAAAAGAGAAGGAAATAATGCTTATGAAGCAAACCAAAGATGGTAAGGTTGCCAGCAAGCAGCAAGAGAATCGTGAGGTTGGCTTTAAACATTATATGCAAGACCATTTCCCATCAATTAAAATAAAGGTTTTAGATTTACCACTTGACTATAAAGAGGAGGATTATCAAGAAATTTTAGAGAAATTCTTTACAGAGAATCCCGGTGTACACCAATGTATAACATTTTGCTCTAAGGCCTATATAGTTGGAGAATTTCTTCTTAGAACCAATAGAAGAAATGTTCAAATAATGGGATATGATATGGTAGCCCGCAATGCCAAATGCTTACGTCTAGGTGGGGTATCTTTTTTAATTGCACAGCATGCCTTTATGCAGGGCTACAATTGTGTAGACTCACTCTTTAAGGCTATTGTTTTAAAGAAAAAAGTCGACCCTGTTAATTACATGCCAATAGAGCTCCTCACAAAAGAGAATATAGATTTTTACAGAAGAACACAATTATAAATATACCTTAAACAAAATCATTATGGAAAAAGTCTCATTTATAAAGATTAATCCGGCCGATTCCGTTGTTGTGTGTCTTAGAGACCACAAAAAAGGAGAAGTTATAAGCCTTGATGGAAAAACAATTACCATCCTTGAGGACACACCTGCCGGTCATAAAATAATTATCCATGACACCCCTAAAGGTAAGGATATCATAAAGTATGGCTACCCTATTGGTCATGCTAGAGAAGATCTTAAAGCTGGTCAGTGGGTTAATGAGAATAATCTAAAGACGAACCTTTCTGGTACTCTTTCTTATGAATATAAGCCCGTTAAAGAAGAACTTTCGATTAAGAACGAGAATCTTACCTTTATGGGCTATAAGAGAAAAAATGGTGAGGTTGGCGTTAGAAATGAAGTATGGATAGTCCCAACCGTTGGTTGCGTTAATGGCATAGCTGAAAAGCTCTCCGAACTTCTTCAAAAGGAGACATCTCTTTCTGGTATAGATGCCGTTCATGCTTGGCATCATAACTATGGTTGCTCCCAACTAAGTGATGACCACGAAAACACAAGAAAAGTTCTTCGTGACATCGTTCTTCACCCAAATGCAGGAGCCGTGCTTGTAGTAAGCTTAGGGTGCGAAAATAACCAACCAGATGAGTTTGAAAAACTCCTCGGTGATTACGATAAGGAGCGCATCAAGTTTATGATTACTCAAAACGTTGTAGGCGATGAGGTTGAAGAAGGAATGAAGATTCTTCGTTCGCTTTATCAGATTGCAAAAGAGGATAAAAGAGTTGAGTGTCCTTTAAGTGAGCTAAGAGTTGGACTAAAATGTGGTGGCAGTGATGGCTTTAGCGGAATTACAGCTAATCCTTTAGTTGGTGAATTCTCTGACTTCTTAGTTGCACAAGGTGGAACATCAATACTTACTGAGGTTCCCGAGATGTTTGGTGCAGAGACAATCTTAATGAATCGTTGTAGAACGGTTGAACTCTTCGACCAAACAGTTAAGATGGTCAATGACTTTAAGGAATATTTCTTAAGTCATGGTGAGCCCGTTGGTGAAAATCCCTCACCAGGTAATAAGAAAGGTGGTATCTCAACCCTAGAGGATAAAGCTCTTGGTTGTACACAAAAATGCGGACGAGCTCCAGTAAGTGGAGTCCTAGCCTATGGTGATAGATTAAAGGTTAAGGGCCTTAATCTTCTATCTGCTCCTGGGAACGATTTAGTTGCAGCAACGGCTCTAGCTTCATCGGGTTGCCAAATTGTGCTATTTACAACAGGCAGGGGCACACCATTTGGAACATTTATTCCAACTATGAAGATTTCAACGAACACTGGTCTATTCCAAAAGAAGCCAAATTGGATTGACTTTAATGCCGGAGAGCTAGTTGATGGAACCGACATGAAGACTTTGCTTGAAAAGTTTGTAAAGAAGATAATTAAAGTTGCTAGTGGAGAAAAAACTTGCAACGAAAAGAACGGATATAGAGAAATATCCATATTTAAAAATGGTGTAACTCTATAGAAAAAAAGATTTTTGAGGGTGTGAGGAAAAACACACCCTCTTCATTTTAATAATGACGGAAATAGTATTTAAAAATTTCATCTCTTTACTTTCAGCGGGAGCTTTCTTTAAGGATGTTACACTTGAGCCAATGTCTAGGTTTAAGTGGTATCAACTGCTTCGTGTAGCCTCAGCGTATAATGTACTTGATATCATTACCTTAGAGATGATCCGTCAAGCCTCTAAAAGGGCTTTAATAATTCCACAGGAGGTTATATCTTCTATAAAGGAGGAAACTTCTGATAAAGATGGCGCATTAGTGAAAGAAAAAACTTATGAGGATTTTGTTCGCGGTGTGGATAAAAAATTCTCCAATTTCTTTATTAATCGCCGAATGAATAAACTTATTTCAAATGAAGTTCGCAGTATAGATTTATCTGTTCCCACGCTTGTGTTTATGGATAAACTTTCTGATTGTATCAATGAATTTTTAATCTCTGGGCCAAATTTCCGCAGTATAATAGAAGTTGGCGTCAGTTTAAGAACCAAAGGAGATAAAATAGATTTCATCAAAATAAGCGAATGGATAAGGTCACTGGGGATGAATTCTATGGCAAGCATTATAGGAAGTTACTTAATAGAAATATTTGGCTTTACTTTAGATGAAATTCCCTTCGTCGATAGAGTTGATAGTGGGCTATATTCTAAAACTTTCAAGCTTCTTAAGAACTCAAGAAATAACTTTAAAATTGATGATACCAGTGAAATAGAGTCTGTAAAAATTCGTGAGTTAATAGGTCCAATCAAACGTCCAAGTACAACAGTTTTTAGATATTTCATGCGTTGTCCTATAGAAGCTACAAGTAGGTTTTTATCAAATATTTCTAAGAGACTTTCCAATATAGAAGAGTAAA
>JAJQAI010000321.1 GCA_021203915.1 Prevotella sp.
GCACTGCAGATAGGAAGGATGGCATATACTCCTAAGCTACCTACAGCCCTTCAAGGGGCCGTTGAAATTAAAGAGGGTGCTCCCACTGAAAGTGTGGATAATCAAGAGGAAATTAAAAAACTCTTCCCTAACACCTATGGGATGCCCGTTGTGGAGTTTATCCCAAGTCAAAATGAGAATAACCAATTAATGAACGTTGGAGTCATACTAAGTGGCGGACAAGCTCCTGGTGGACACAATGTAATTACAGGACTATTTGACACTATTAAGAAGCTTAATCCAGAAAACAAACTTTATGGATTTATTCTTGGTCCTGGTGGACTTGTTGACCACAATTACATGGAAATCACAAAGGATTTCATTGATGGCTATCGTAATACTGGCGGTTTCGATATGATTGGCTCAGGTCGTACAAAGCTTGAAAAGACGGAACAGTTTGAAAAGGGACTTGAAATCATTCGTAAACTCAACATCAAGGCAATTGTTATTATTGGTGGCGATGATTCCAATACAAATGCATGCGTGCTAGCTGAATATTATCTAGCTAAGAACTATGGCGTACAAGTAATCGGTTGTCCTAAGACTATTGATGGTGACCTAAAGAACGAGCAGATTGAAACATCATTCGGCTTTGATACTGCAGTAAAGACCTATTCCGAGCTCATTGGTAATATTGAACGCGACTGTAACTCAGCACGTAAATATTGGCATTTCATCAAGTTAATGGGTCGTTCAGCTAGTCATATAGCACTTGAATGTGCACTTGAGTGCCAACCTAACATGTGTCTAATTTCAGAGGAGGTTACAGAAAAGAATATGACACTTAATGAGATTGTTGACCAGCTCTGCCAGATGATAGCATATAGGGCTTCTCAAGGTAACAATTTCGGTGTAGTACTCATTCCTGAAGGACTAATTGAGTTTATACCATCTATTGGCAAACTCATCGAGGAGTTAAACGACTTGCTAGCTACTCATGGTAATGACTATAAAGATCTTGCTCCAGAAGATCAACGTAGTTACATCCTAGGCCACCTAAGTGATGAAAACAAACAAACATTTGCTACACTTCCAGCAAATGTTGCACGTCAACTCTCGCTTGATCGTGACCCACATGGAAACGTACAGGTATCACTAATTGAGACAGAACGTTTACTCTCAGATATGTGTGAGGCACGTTTAGCTCAGTGGAAGGCTGAAGGTAAATATAGTGGAAAGTTTGCTCCACTACATCACTTCTTTGGTTATGAGGGACGTTGTGCTGCTCCATCAAACTTTGATGCTGACTATTGCTATGCTCTAGGAACTAGTGCTGCTCAACTAATTGCAAATGGCAAGACTGGCTATATGGCTATAGTTCAAAATACCACAGCTCCTACAAGCGAGTGGAAAGCCGGTGGAGTTCCAATAACAATGATGATGAATATGGAGCGTAGAAATGGTGTAATGAAGCCTGTTATCCGCAAGGCTTTAGTTGAACTTAGTGGAAAGCCATTCAAGACGCTTGAAAAGAACCGCGAAAAGTGGGCTAAAGAAACATGCTACGTTTATCCTGGACCAATACAGTATTGGGGACCAACAGAAGTATGTGATCGTACAACAGTAACTTTAGCTCTAGAGAAAGGAAAATAAACCTTAACCCATATAGAAAAAGTATTTTCTTTTGCATAAATTTGTCCAATCAGTAGCTTTTTTTCTATTGGTTGGGCAAATTGGTGTTTTAAGAAGAGAAATGCTCAAATTTTAAACCTCCATGGTTAAAACCCAAGAAGACAAAAAAAAAGAAAAATCTAAGATGGGGAAACACTCTAAAATACTAAAGAGGTTTCCTCACCTTCCATGGTGGATTGGTGGTATCTTAGTGGTAGTAGCTTACGTTTGGGTATTCTATTATTTCTTTGTCGGTCCTTTTGGCTTTCGCTGGCGTGCACTGTTTGGTGATCAAAAATATCCAAGTGGATATGAAATTAGAGGAATTGATATTAGTCACTATCAAGGTGATATAGATTGGGAGTTGCTTCGTAATGCCATGATAGAAAAATGTCCTATTCGTTTTATTCTTATAAAGGCTACAGAGGGCACAAATAGTATAGATCCTAAGTTTGAAGAAAACTTTTCTCAAGCTAGAGAACATGGTTATATTAGAGGAGCTTATCATTTTTGGAGTAATAAGTCGTCAGCAAGAGATCAGGCATATTTTTTCCTTGACCACGTTAAACTCTTACCTGGAGATTTGCCACCAGTTCTTGACGTTGAATACAAGCCAAAAGATGTAAGCATTGAAGATTTTCAACGCGATATCCTAACATGGCTTCACATAGTAGAGGACAAATACCACGTAAAGCCCATTTTATATACATATCACAAATTTAAGATGGCTTATTTAAGTACAGATGTATTTGAAGACTACCCCTATTGGATAGCTCATTACTATGTTGATAAAATTGAATACACTGGTGAATGGAGATTCTGGCAACACACCGATGCAGGACGCTTACCGGGTATAGACGGCTATGTTGATTTTGATATATATAATGGAAGCTTTTATAACCTAAAGAAAATGACGATTCAAAAATAAACTTCCTTTTTTGTAGCTATCATAGACCAAGAGTTTTTCTCTTTCTTCCCCGTGCACTTTAGGCCACAGGATAAGGCCTTTTCTTCTATCATTTGAGCGTCTTGGGTTAAAAATCCACTAAGAAAAAGTATTCCATTATCTTTTATCTTAGTAGAAAAAATGGGGATATCCTTAAGAAGTATATTACGATTGATATTAGCCATTACAACATCATACAAAGCCTCATCCTTTTCTAACAATGAGGAATCTCCTTTAAAGACTTGAACGTTTTTTATGCCATTTATTTCACAATTATGTTTTGTGTTTGAAACACTCCACTCATCGATATCATAGGCAAAAACATTTTTTGCTCCAAGTTTTGAAGCAACAATGGAAAGTATTCCTGTTCCACTACCACAATCAAGGACTTGCTTTTGAATTAAATCCGTTTTAAGAAGTTCTTCTATAATCATGTAGGTAGTTTCGTGCTGTCCGGTACCAAAGGCAAGTTTTTCTTCAATTGTAATATTTATCTTTGGAGTGTTCCCCTTTAAATCTACCTGATGGATCCCATCATGTATAACGCAAGAGTTTCCTAACCAAATTGGGGGAAAGCCATTTTCTTCCCAAGTCTCATTCCAATCCTTATATTCAGCCTCAAAAACCTCATAAGAAACCTCTATATGAGAAAAAGGAAGTCTTTTAAGGAGTTCATCAAAACGAGGTAAAGAAAGATTCTCCTTTATAATATATCCATTAAGGTAGCCATCAGAGTACTCTTCAAAGCTCTCAAAACCAACTTCTGAGGCCATAAAAGAAAGTACATCACTAGCTGCCTGGAGTTGTGAAGAATCTATATGATTACTACTTTTAGACTTAAAATGAAATTTAACTCTATAAT
>JAJQAI010000093.1 GCA_021203915.1 Prevotella sp.
TGATAATTTAGAGAAGACAACATTAGGACTTCAAATTCTTTATTATCTTAACAGAAGACGTGAAATTGAAGAAAGAAAAAAGAAAATCTCCGCTGAGTTATCCCATTATGAGGTAAACAAACTCTCCTTAGAACTTCAAGAAGATTCAATGAAACTTCTTATGTCATCGCTAGCAAAAAGGTATAAAGAAGGGCGTGAACCTCTTAATAGTATAGGTGACTTCACAAGGCTTGGAGATAAATTCCTAAATGATTACCCAATAGTTTTAAGTACTACTTTTTCGGCGAGGAATTGCTTATTTTCAACTAAGCCTTATGACTATGTTATAATGGATGAGTCTTCACAAGTTTCACTTGAAACCGGAATGATAGCCCTAACATGTGCTAAGAATGCTGTTATAGTTGGAGATTCTCTTCAACTTCCAAACGTAATTACAAGGGAAGATAGGCTAAGGCTAGATGAAATTATGGGTGAGTTTGAAATCTCTGATAACTATGATTGCACTAAAAGTTTTCTTGAGTCAATGTATGCTGTTTTGGGCGACAATCTACCTAGAACGTTTCTTAAAGAGCATTATCGTTGCCATCCAAAAATAATTAATTTCTGTAATCAGAAATTTTATCAGGGACGATTGCTGATAATGACTCAAGATCAGGGCGAAGAAGATGTTATGTGTGCCGTTAGAACTCCAATGGGCAATCACGCGGTGGATAAGCGAAATCAAAGAGAGGTTGATGTTGTTAAAAAGGATGTTTTACCTATGCTTACTGAGTTTGATAGTATTGGCGTTGTTACACCCTATAACAACCAAGTTAATCTTTTTAATAAGTGTATCCCTGATATAGAAACAGCGACAATCCATAAGTTTCAAGGTAGGGAAAAGGATGCCATAATTATGAGTGTTGTAGATAACAAAATAAGTGAATTCTCTGATGATCCACATTTGCTCAATGTAGCAGTCTCAAGAGCTAAAAAGAAATTCTATGTCGTTGTTACTGGTAATGAGCAGGTAGAAAATGGCAATATAATGGACTTGCTAGATTATATTGCTTACAACAATTTTACTGTAACCGATAGTAAGGTCTCCTCAATTTTTGATTTCCTATATGAACAATACTCCTCCAGCTATTTATCGCTAGAGAAAAACTTGAAAAAAGTCTCAGAGTACATGTCTGAAAACCTAACATATAAACTTATTGAGGAGGTGCTGCTCTCTGATAATAAGTTCTTGTGTCTTAAAGTCCTTTGTCATATGCCACTATGGCAAATTATAAAAGACAAGTCCCTAATGAATGATGAAGAGCGTAAATATGCTAGCAACTATCACACCCATGTAGATTTTCTTATTGCCAATAAGTTAAGCAAAAAACCAGTTCTTGCCATCGAAACCGATGGCTACGCTTTTCACAATGAAACAACTAGGCAGCATCAGCGCGATATGCTTAAAGACAATATATTCCAAGAATACAACATTCCTTTATTAAGACTGTCAACTAGAGGAAGTCAGGAAAAAGAAAGAATTATTGAAACATTAAGAGGTATACGTTACTTATAGCTAAAGTGAGTTTTCTTATTTGCTCTAGTTTTGTTATATTTGCAAAGAGTAGGAATAAGAATTTATAGAATCTTTAGTATGAAAGCTCTTAAAATGTTAGCCCTAGCCTTAATGGCTGTCCTAATCAGTACAAGTTTTTCCTCTTGCAGTGATGACGATGATGATAATAAAAATGTAATTCTCTCTAGTGGAACTACATTTGAAGTTGATGGCATAACTTATAGTGTTACTTCCACTTCTTCGGATTTAACTTGTGAGGTCGTAAGTGGGGATAGTTTATATAAGGGGGATATTATAATTCCTAACTATGTTTCTTATAATAAGTCTATATATAATGTAACATCAATTGCTGATCTAGCCTTTGAAGGTTGTTGGGGCTTAACATCTATAATACTTTCTAATGGCATTATAAGTATTGGAAATGGTGCCTTTATGGCATGCCCCTATTTAGAGTCAATTTCCCTTCCTGAGAGTGTTGCTTCAATTGGAAGTTATGCGTTTTATCAGAACTCATCTTTAAAGTCTATCTATATCCCTAAGAGTGTAACTATCATTGGTGAATATACCTTTTACGAGTGTGAAAACTTACGAGCGGCAACTATTTTAGAAGGAGTAACTTCCATAGGAACTTGCGCCTTCTCCGGTTGCTCTAGCTTGGAATCTTTCAGTATCCCAAGAAGTGTAACTAGTATTGGAAGAAGTGCTTTTTACGGGTGCTCTAGCTTAGAAGCTGTTAGTATTCTTTCTGGTGTAACTTCTATTGGGGATTATGCCTTCTCAGGCTGTACGGGCTTAAGTAGTTTATCAATTCCGGAGGGTGTAACAAGTATAAAGAATGGTTTGTGCTATGGGTGTACAAATCTTCTTAGTGTTTCAATACCAGAGGGTGTAACAAGTATTGGAAATTTTGCTTTTTCTGAGTGCGCAAGCCTAACTGAAATAACCATTCCAAAGAGTGTAACTTTGATTGAAGAGAGAGCTTTCTTTGGCTGCGTAGGGCTTTCGTCCATAACATCTCTTAATCCCGAGCCACCCATATGTGGCGATAGAGCTTTTAATTATAACTATCTTGGAAATTATTACACTTTATCTGCAGTTTTATATGTGCCTGAAGAAGCCCTAGATGAATATAAAGAGGCTAATCAGTGGAAAGACTTTTCAGATATTGTAGGAATTTGAAAAAACTCACTCTTAACTTAAAGGAGAATCTATTATTAGGACTCAATAAATAAGCCCCCAAAAGAATATATCGTTATACTTTTTGGGGGCTTAAAGTATAGGTTTTGGTTTTCTACCAAGACCTTAATTACCAATCCCAATCACCGGCATTCTTTTTATCTATGCCGATGATTGTCTTCGGAAAGTCCAATTACAACTACTTCCCGTTTTTGGGGAAATCACCTTCTCCTAGTGGTTATTTCCCAGCATTTTTCAACATGGCGTTCATAAGAGTACAGAACTGATTAATAAGCTTAGATTTTTTGGCTATATGCCTAGAGATTAGAGCATTTTCCCTTCCAATTAATTCTACAGTCTCATCAATTTCTTTACGCTCACTTCTAAACTTTTCATCGTGGGAGTTGTTAATTACAGATGGGGAACTATTGTTATCATTCCCTTTAGTCCTTTCACAATTATCTTCGCTTTGTGTGCGGTGTTTCAGCATATCTCCACCTCCATAAAGTAGCCAATCTTTGCTCAGTTCTGGGAACCTTGACAGAATTTTATTTAATTCGTCAACGCCAATGCTTCTTGAAATACTCATTACATATCCCTGGCTTAGATTAGTAACCTGCTCTAAAGCTTCAAGAGATATACCTAATTTCTTTGCATATTAGGTAAGTCTCTCGCTTACACCAATGCTTACTACTGTTG
>JAJQAI010000042.1 GCA_021203915.1 Prevotella sp.
GTATAGTAAAGACGATTTATTATCTAAAAGCGTCGCCGAACTTAAGGAAATTGCTGCCCAAAATGGGCTAAAAATTAAGTCAAGTGACTCTAATGAGGAAATTATATATTCCATTCTTGACAAACAAGCGGAAGAGGAAAGTAGTAAAAATCCACTCGGTGTAAAACGCCGTAGAACTCGTATTGCCAAGAAGGAAACCGACCGTGTATATTCAGTAAGTGGTTTAGAAGGGGAAAACTTTGACTTGAAAAAAACTAGCAAAGCAGTCCCAGAGACTCCATCTCCTTTTAGCGATGCTCCCCTAGTGGAGGAACCAAAACCTAAAGGTAGACCCAGGAAAACTAAGGTAGCCACCGAAGAGCCCCTAGAGCAAGACAAAGAAGAGATGATAGAGGCACCTTCAAAGCCAGCTTCCACAAGAGGAAGAAAAAAGGCTATAGACAAGGAGCCAAAAGAGGAATTAGATTTTATAGAAACTGTACCTGAGGCTAATTACTCCCAAAGTTCTTCTTCAGAGGAAGAAAAAGAAAACTCTAATGAACTCATAGCAATGCTACAAGAAAAAGTTAATTTGCATAATGAGGAAGTAGAGTCTAGAAAGAACTCTCCTTATAATAAGGTATGGGAAGGGGACCCAGGAGATGGTACAAGCCTTATTCCTGTGGTTGATCTTCCAATAGAGGATCAAATGGCCGTTCCTAGTTTCGACATTTTCGATAATCCAACAAGCCCCGTTAATGTAGGGAATTCTCCTTCATATGAGAACTTAGGTAATTCTTCTGAACAAGAGACTCCATTTGATTTTGAGAATATCATTACAGCTAATGGTGTACTTGAGATAATGCCTGATGGTTATGGTTTTTTACGTTCAAGTGACTACAATTACCTCTCTTCTCCGGATGATGTATATGTCTCAATAGCACAAATTAAGCGCTTTGGCCTAAAAACTGGTGATGTTCTTTCTTGTCACGTACGTCCACCCCATGATGGTGAGAAATACTTCCCACTTACAAGCATTGATAAGATTAATGGTCGTGACCCTGCAGAAGTTAGAGATCGCATACCATTTGATCATCTTACACCACTTTTCCCCGAAGAGAAGTTTACTCTTTGTGGAGATCCAACGGCTACAAACCTAAGTACTAGAATAGTGGATCTTTTCTCCCCAATAGGTAAAGGACAACGTGCTCTAATTGTTGCTCAACCAAAGACTGGTAAAACAATCCTTATGAAGGATATAGCTAATGCTATTGCAGCTCACCATCCAGAGGCTTATCTTATGATGCTTTTAATAGATGAGCGTCCAGAGGAGGTAACCGATATGGCGCGCACAGTTAATGCTGAGGTAATAGCCTCAACCTTTGATGAGCCAGCCGAGCGTCACGTAAAGATTGCTGGTATCGTTTTAGAAAAAGCAAAACGAATGGTAGAATGCGGACATGATGTGGTAATATTCCTAGATTCCATCACCCGCCTAGCACGTGCCTATAATACAGTAGCACCTGCAAGCGGAAAAGTCCTAACCGGAGGTGTTGATGCAAATGCTCTACAAAAACCTAAACGATTCTTTGGTGCTGCTCGTAACATCGAGGGTGGAGGATCATTAACCATTATTGCTACAGCACTAATAGATACGGGTAGTAAGATGGACGAAGTAATCTTTGAGGAGTTCAAAGGAACTGGTAACATGGAGCTACTGCTTGAACGCTCCCTTAGCAATAAGCGTATCTTCCCATCAGTTAATCTTGTGGCTTCAAGTACTCGTAGAGATGACCTTCTACAGGATAAAACAACACTTGATCGCATGTGGATCTTGCGTAAATATCTATCAGATATGAACGCTATTGAGGCTATGAACACCATACATGACCGTATGTCACAGACTCATGATAACGAGGAATTCTTAGCCACTATGAATTCTTAAAAAGAGTCTCCAAATTCTAAAAAACAAATCTAATACAATGTTCGAAGGACAGCCAAAAGGTCTTTTCGCTTTAGCCCTAGCCAATACTGGTGAGCGTTTTGGGTATTACACAATGATTGCCGTTTTTGCCTTGTTTTTAAGAGCAAACTTTGGACTTGATGAGGGAACGGCAGGACTGATTTATAGCTCCTTTTTAGGGTTAGTATACTTTCTACCATTTATTGGTGGAATCCTAGCCGATAAGTTTGGCTATGGAAGAATGGTAATGATTGGCATCATAGTTATGTTTGCCGGTTACCTGTTTCTTTCTGTTCCACTTGGTGGTAACACTTTCGCTCTTGTATGTATGCTTTGCGCCCTACTGTTTGTAAGTTTTGGAACTGGACTTTTCAAAGGAAACTTACAGGTTATGGTGGGCAACCTTTATGATGACCCCAAATATGCTGACAAACGCGATGCTGCATTTTCCATTTTTTATATGGCTATCAACATTGGAGCTTTGTTTGCTCCAACAGCAGCAGTAAAAATAAAAGAGTTTGCTGAGACAACGTGGGGTTTTTCCTCCAATGATGCATATCATTTTTCATTTGCTGTAGCATGTATAGCTCTAATTATATCTATTGCAATATATAGGATTTGTCGTCCTTGGTATAAGCATGTAGAAGGTACTTCAGCTCAAAGTCAAGGTAAAAACCTAAAAGAAGAACAAATAACACCTCAAGAGACAAAAGCACGCATCATAGCACTATGTCTAGTATTTGCAGTGGTGATTTTCTTTTGGATGGCTTTCCACCAAAATGGTTTAACTCTTACATATTTTGCTGCCGATTTTACAGCTAAGGCCTCTGAAGGCGTGGAAAGCATGGTATTTGACGTATGGAATCTAGTGCTCATAATCTTTATTGTTTACGCGCTATTCTCTCTATTCCAAAGTAAAACTTTAAGAGCAAAGATTATCTCTTTAGCTGTTATTTTAGCATCAATCGTTGTACTAGTTATAAAATACGCAAACTTATCAGGTGTTGTAGAGGTTAATGCTCCTATATTCCAGCACTTCAATCCTTTCTATGTTGTTGCCCTTACACCTGTAAGCATGGCTATCTTCGGGTCGCTTTCAAAGAAAGGTAAAGAGCCTTCAGCTCCACGCAAAATAGCTTATGGTATGCTTGTGGCAGCAATTGGTTTTGCCGTTATGGCAATAGCTTCAATAGGACTTCCAAGTCCTAATGAGCAGAAGTTAGCTGGTGATGCTGCACAGTTTGTTTCTCCTAATTGGCTAATAACAACCTATTTGGTTCTAACCTTTGGAGAGCTTCTACTTAGTCCAATGGGTATATCTTTCGTTTCTAAGGTAGCACCCCCTAAATATAAAGGAATGATGATGGGTGGATGGTTCGTTGCAACTGCAATTGGCAATCTGCTTGTTAGCGTTGGAGGATATCTATGGGGAAGTTTACCTTTAATTGCAGTATGGAGCGTATTTATAGTTCTATGCCTACTG
>JAJQAI010000112.1 GCA_021203915.1 Prevotella sp.
TACTTTACTAGCTGAAGATATGTCGGCAAAATGGCCATTCTCTGAAGGAACTTCGGGACAAACGGCTACTTATAGTGATGAAACACTTTTTTCTTATGACTATGTAACCATTGGAAGTAATTTAGAGTACTATGGAAAAAATACCACCTTTGGTGTAACCTTTACAGAATTTCAACCCCTAGAGCAGCATTCTTCCCTTCCATCAGATCCTGATGTCGATAAGATCACATTTAATTTTATGCCTCAAAAGGGTATAACCTTTACTCCCATGCAAGTTTACCTTGACGCTATAAGATATGGTACTGATGGGGGATACTTAGATATTTACCTTGTAACTGAGGAGGAAACTATTACTTTAGCCTCTAAAGTTAATCCCAATAGAAATAATGGCTCTGAACAATCTAAATTATCTTATTCCTTTGAGGCAAAGCCAACCTCTAGCGAAGTATCGTTGGTGATTTATTTGTATAATCTTGGGGATTCAAAGCAAGTTGGTCTAGCAAATATTGAAATCTCGGGTTCCTATGAAGGAACTCCAGAAGAGGTCACAAAATATTCTATCTCTACAAAAGTTAATCCAGAAGGAGCAGGTATTATTACTCAGACACCAATTGGAGAGGCGTTTAATGAAGGAACTAAAATTACATTAGATGTAACACCAAATTTTGGCTATAGTTTTATTTCTTGGACTGATAATGCTGGAAACATCATTTCAGAAGATGCTTCTTACATGTTTTCCTTAAGTGAAGATACTCAGCTTACAGCTAACTTTAATTCTTTGACGTCTTACAGTTTTGATTTAGATGTAGATGGAGCACCATCTTATATGATATCTTTTACTGATGAGGGCTCTATGGTTGATGCTAAGCGTATGTATGAGGCAGGTACAGAATTTCAACTAGAAGCAGAGTCCAACGCTGTTTATACGTTTACTCATTGGAGCGATAATACCACATCCTCTACTAAGACCATTAAAATAACTGAGGACGCTTCCCTAATAGGATATTATAGTAATGTTCCATTTATTTGTGGTTGGGACTTTTATAATGCAGGCAATAAAGATCGTGCAGGTGATATCTATAACGAATCAACAAACGCCGGAATGCTGTCACTTCGCTTGGCAGATGGAACTACTAATTCATGGCTAGATCGCAGTAAATTTGGTTCAAATCCTGAGTATGAAGGACGATATGGAATCGTAAATTGGAAACCCCTTGTGGATCATTATTATTTTGAGGCTACATTCTCTACTAAAGGTTATTATAATATCCACGTTCTTTCTGGTATGCTTCTTTCCTTTAATGGGTATTCAGTACAAAATCTACAGTACTCTTTAGATGGTGAAAACTTTAAAGATTATGGCCAGATTGTAATCGAAAATACAAAGACATGGTATGATAATGATTCCCCTCTACCTCAAGAAGCAGAGAATCAAGATAAGATTTGGATACGTTGGATACCCGACTATAGCTCGGAAATTATTGGAACCACATCGGATAGTGATGGTACAGCTATGTCAGCTATTTTTATCCTAGCAGATCAGGAAATAGAGGATGATTTTGATGCTCCACTTTTTGTTTCTTCAGTTCCTAAGGATGGCGCTACGGGAGTTACTTCTAGCGGATCTATTATTCTTAACTTTAATGAAGTTGTAAAGCAAGGCTCTATTGATGTAACATTAGATGGAAAGACTCTAACGGACGTCACCTATAGTGGAACAACAGTTATATATCGCTACAACAATCTTTCATATGGCACAGAGTATACATTGATAGTGCCAAAGGGCGCTATAGTGGACCGCTCGGGTAATGAATTTGAAGGAATTTCAATTTCCTTTACAACAATGACGCGTTCTCAGCCGGAAGCTCGTCTTTATGATGCTATTGTAGCAGAGGATGGCTCTGGTGATTATTTAACTGTTATAGATGCTATTGAGGCTGCTCCAACAAATAGAGTTTCCCCATGGCTTATATTCATAAAAGAAGGATATTATAAAGGACATATTGATATCCCTTCAACAAAGCCATTTATTTATTTAATTGGTCAAGATAAAGAAAAGGTTACAATTACCGATGACCTACTTTGTGGCGGCGATAATGCAGTTAGTGTAAGTGAGGGAGCATCCCTTACTTGTAGGGCAACGGATTTCTATGCTGAGGGTATTTCATTTGAAAATGAATATGGTGTCCTCTCTCAAGATGGTCCACAGGCCCTTGCTCTTTATACCAATAATGATAGAGCTTGTCTTTATAATTGTAACTTACGCTCCTTTCAAGATACATATCTTTCTTCAACTAATAAACTAACTGACCGTCACTATATAAAGAATTGCTTTATTGAGGGTGCAGTTGATTTTATTTATGGAGCAGGTGATGTGTACTTTGATGAATGCACTATAAATGTTGTCCGCTCTTCTGGTGGTTATATTGTAGCTCCAAATCATCCTACGGGGACTGCTTGGGGATATGTCTTCGATCACAATAAGATAACTGCTCCAACTACGCCTCCATCCTCTACTAGTGTATGGCTTGGACGTCCTTGGCATAATGCATGCAAAGCCGTTTATCTATACACAACTGCTGAGGTAACTATTCCTGCTGCTGGCTGGTATGAGACAATGGGTACTATTCCAGAGATATTTGCTGACTATAAGACAATGGATGCCGATGGTAATTTACTTGATTTAAGCAATCGTCGTTCGGAGTACTATTATACAGATGATGACGGAAACGTAATCTATGGTACGGCAAAGAACTCTTTAACTGATGAGGAAGCATCCCAGTATACTTATTCTAATATCTTAAGCGGTAGTGACTATTGGAATCCAAGAGAGATAATGGAAGGTGTTGAGAAGCCAGAAAATGTATGCTTAAATGGTAATACCCTTTCATGGGATGATGTTGATTATGCAATGTGCTATGTCGTTCGTAAAAACGATAAAGTGATAGGATTTACTGTCCAAACTAGTTATCTTATTGACGAAGCTATAGAAACAGATACTTACCAGGTGCAAGCAGCTAATGAGTACGGTAGCCTAGGAGAACTTTCTTCCTCAGTTACAACTCAAATTAAAACTCTTAATGGTGATTCAAAGTTTAGTCTTTCAAGAGCTGATGGTGGCATTAAGGTTATGGGGCTTGACCCGAACTCTCGAATAGATGTTGTAACTGCCAGCGGAATGGTTTTATATTCAAAGACGGTTACCTCTAACGAGTGTTTTATACCTATTTTGAAGCCAGGTGTGTATGTGTTAAGAGCTAATGGGGTAGGCAGAAGCTTTATTTTCTAAAGTAACCCGCTTTTAAAAAATACTCCTTTCAATATTTTAATTGGCCTAGATTTAAGAAATTAATTTAACTTATTTCTAGACCAATTTTTTTATGATAGCGTAAAAATTAATAAATGTTAAAAAAGCTATAAT
>JAJQAI010000228.1 GCA_021203915.1 Prevotella sp.
ATAATTACTATAAGGATATTCCTTTATGGCATTCTGAGAAGTCACAATGCATGCCTCGTAATTATTTCCACCACTTGTACAATTACCAAAGTAACTTCCTAAGTTGTAATATAGTTGTGCAGAGTATAGTTGCTTCTTTACTAACTTATCCTGTAGTTCAAATAGTCTTTCCTGTGATAAATCTTTTTTCGTGGCCTCTGGGAATAAATCTAGATACTCTTGGAAAGCAGATATTGCCTCCATAGTCAAAGATTGATCAAGTCTGGGTTCAGGAGTACTATTATAAAGGCTTTCACCGGTATAGAAAGATGCCATTTCAGCATACATTCCGCGTGGATAAGTCTTAAAATACTTTCTAAAATATTCAGCAGCTGTCTCAAAGTCCTTGTCGCAGAACTCTGACATAGCTAACATATAAAGGCTTTCCTCAGCATTATCCGTACCCTTGAGCATTGTTACAACATCCTCAAGTAAAGGGCAGGCTTGAGAGTACTTTCCTTTAGCATAGCACTCTTTGGCAAATTCATACTTGTAATTGTAGTCAGCAGACTTGTAAACGGCATTGAATTCTTTAGCACATCCCGAAAACAAGAAAAGGCCAAATATAGCTAGAATTGCACTATTTTTCATGAAAGCCAAATTTGAAGTGCAAAGTTACTCATTATTTTTAGTTCTTAGCAAAGTTTAAACCAAATTTTATGAAAAATTACCTTTGTTAATCGCTTTCTTATTAATTTTGCACTCTTAGGCATCCCCAAGGCAAAGGGATTCTTCAAAAAATAATATTTTCCTTGAAGTATGAGGGAATTTAAACTAAAGTCTAAATTTAAACCAACTGGAGATCAACCAGAGGCCATTCGGGACTTAACCGAAGGTATTCTTAGAGGCGATACCTCGCAAGTGCTTCTAGGGGTTACTGGTTCTGGAAAAACATTTACAATTGCAAACGTAATAGAAAACGTTTCTCGCCCAACATTAATACTTAGTCATAATAAGACTCTTGCTGCACAACTATACAGTGAGATGAAATCTTTTTTTCCCGAAAATGCCGTAGAATACTATGTTTCTTACTATGACTACTATCAACCAGAGGCATACCTACCTCAAACTGATACTTACATAGAAAAAGATTTATCTATAAACGAGGAGATTGACCGCCTAAGGTTATCTGCAGTTTCAGCTCTTCTTTCTGGACGTAGAGATGTTATTGTTGTCTCATCTATTTCCTGCATCTATGGTATGGGAGGCCCCGTTGAGATGGCTAAAAGTGTTATTAGTGTAAAAGTAGGACAAAAACTCGATAGAAATGTTTTTCTTCGGAGTTTAGTAGATGCACTATACGTTAGAAACGATATTGACCTAAGGCGTGGTAATTTTAGAGTAAAGGGAGATACCGTGGATGTATTTATGGCCTATAGTGAAAACATTCTAAGGGTAACATTTTTTGATGATGAGGTTGATTCTATATATGAAGTTGATTCTATCAATCTTCAACGCCTAGCTAAGTTTGATAGTTATCAAATTTATCCGGCTAACCTTTTTGTTACCTCAAAAGATCAGACTTTGGTTGCAATCCGAGAAATTCAAGATGATCTGCTAGAGAGGATCAATTACTTTAACGAAATTGGGGATAGCGTTAAGGCTCAGCGCATTAAAGAACGTGTTGAATACGACATTGAAATGATTAAAGAGCTTGGTCATTGCTCTGGAATTGAAAATTACTCTCGATATTTTGATGGTCGTAAACAGGGAGAAAAACCTTATTGTCTTTTAGACTTTTTCCCAAAAGATTTTCTTTTAGTTGTAGATGAGTCTCACGTTAGTGTGCCACAAATAAGTGCCATGTATGGTGGGGATAAAGCCCGTAAGACTAACCTTGTGGAATATGGATTTCGCTTACCTGCTGCTTTTGATAATAGACCACTTAAGTTCGAGGAATTTAATTCCATGCTAAATCAAGTTATATATGTCTCGGCCACCCCTGCTGAGTATGAACTTGAGCAAACTGGAGGTCTTATTGTCGAGCAAGTAATACGTCCAACGGGGCTACTAGATCCAGAGATTTTTGTTCGTCCTAGCCATAACCAAATAGATGACTTAATAGAGGAAATCGACAAAAGAAAAAGCAGGGGTGAACGTACACTTGTAACCACGCTTACTAAGCGTATGGCAGAAGAACTTACAGAATATCTTTTAGATAGTGGCATAAGGGCCAACTATATTCATAGTGATGTTGCAACGCTTGATAGAGTAAAAATCATGAGTGACTTGCGCTCTGGGGCTTTTGATGTCTTAGTTGGAGTGAATCTTCTGCGCGAAGGACTTGATCTTCCTGAGGTTTCACTTGTTGCCATTCTGGATGCAGACAAAGAGGGATTCCTACGCTCCCACCGCTCACTTACGCAGACAGCAGGAAGAGCGGCTCGCAACATTAATGGTACTGTGATAATGTATGCAGATAGTATTACAAACAGCATGCGCCAAACCATTGAGGAAACTTCTCGCCGTAGAGAAAAACAACTCAAATATAATAAGGCCAAAGGCATTACACCTAAACAAATCATTAAGGGTATAAGTAATAATGCTTTTAATACCGCAGCTTTAGAGCCACCTATAGAACGTGGAGGATTCACCTTTAAAAAGGAAGAAAAACCAATTTTTTCCATTGATCCAATCGTTAAGAGTATGAGTAAAGACCAACTCATAAAGAGCATGGAAAACACTCGAGAGCTTATGAGAAGAGCAGCAAAAGATCTTGATTTCCTTCAAGCGGCACAATATCGTGATGAATTATTAAGACTACAAAAAATTCTTGACGAAAAATAAGACCATAGACTCTTCAGCTAAAACGAAAGTCCTTATTTGTTTTGGATTTAGCAAAAGAAATCGTACATTTGCGCTTAATTATAACCCGAAATTCTTTTATTTAAGGCAAAAGCTATAGGTGCTCTTAAAAAAGAAGATGGCTAACAAAAAAGTTGTTCAAGAAAATTAAGCTAGGAAAAATATGAACTATTATAAAAACATATCCTTAAAAAAGCTATTCTTTCTTATTACTTTTCTATGTCCCATAATCATTCAGGCTCAAAGTACGTGGGATAAGCCTAACTTTAGTGATACTAATAAGGAAGATAGCACAAGTGTATCTAAAACGAAAAGTAAAAAAAGCGAGAAATACGATGCGAATAAGGATGAAAAATACCTTGAAGGCGCAGTTACAGAAGTAGATGGAAAAGTAGAATGGGTTCTAGACATAGACGTTCCTGGTAAAAGTGCTGAGCAGATATATGATATAATGCTAAAATGCTTATCCGATATCACTAAGGAAAAGAATCAACTCCAAGGTAGTGAAGTATCGCTAGTAAATGAGCAGGAACATATAATTATAGCTAGCATAAAAGAACTACTAACA
>JAJQAI010000054.1 GCA_021203915.1 Prevotella sp.
TGGGCGATTGAAAAACAAAATCAGTACAGCAACATCTACAAAGGCAGGATTCATAAATGGCAAAAAAATTTCAAGGTTTATTTTTTTCTAATTTCGCATCAAAAGATAGATACATAGGACGATGATTTTGTTGTTCTTCCTTTGGAATATAACGGCGTAGATTCTTATAGTGGTGATTTAAATAGGTTTTTAAATCCGAAGGAGCAACAACTCTTAAATGACCAAAACTAACTTCTTGAGGATGTTCTATATCTTTTACACTAATGTGGTCTCTAGGCATTAGCACCATATTATAATAAGTAGTGTTCCAACTATTAAAGCAGCCTTGCATTAAGCTCAACATCCTATATATTGTTTTCTTTGAAAAAAGAGTATCCACTACCCTATTAAAAAAACAAGGGACTACTCCTCTATTTGTGGGGTGCTCTACTTCACACTTTCCACAATGTTTCCACATCCACACCTCCTTTCCCATAAAGCAACAATTAAGGAAATTACATATGAGGCGATGGAGCTTTTGTAACCATAGATTATCAGTCACCTTATCAAATGGAAATACATCAACATAAATACCATGATGAATGGGTAAACGAGAAAAATCTTTTTCCACAAACAAAGTATTATGCTTTCTAACCTTTGCAAAATAAAAGGGTGTATGTACCTCGGTTATAGGCGATTGAAGAAAATAATCTTCGCCTAACTCTTTTGGGGCTTCAAGCAAGAATCGTTCGTAATTAGAACGTGTCATACCAACGTCAATATCATCATCCCAGGGAAGAATAGCCTCTTCAAAGAAAGCTCCTATAGCAGTCCCACCTTGAATAAAATAAGGAATATTACACTTTTTGCACACTCGAATAATTTCTTCTAGTATGCCATAAAGTTCTTTGTGTAGACGCCGTAGTTCCTCCGGGGTATATTCTTTATCCATTTTTTAAAGAAGGTACAAGATGCTATGCAAATTTATAAAAAACTTGTCTATAGAGCCTTATTTCTCTTTCCTTTTTTGATTTTCAAAAAAATAAGATAAATAAAATTTTAAGGCTCAACGTCCTCCTTTTCCTTATCCTTTATTTTAGAATCTAGGTATCTATCACTTTCCTTTGTTGTACGAGCTGCAACAGCTTGCCATGCCCCATATATAGCGATAAAGAATCCAATGCCAGCAAGGAGTTTAAAACTTATAAAAAGAGCTAAAACAGCAATACCAAGACCAATAGAGATATTCTTTAGACCTTTTCTCCAAAGACGTTCTTTGGGCAAAAGTACATCGGGCAAAAGATCAATTGAAATCTCACGTCCAGATTCAATAGCAGAGATAATAGCTTTTTCCCTTGCATTATTATGCCGAATAAAGTAGATAATAAGTATAATTATTATTATCAGTGGTATAAGCAGTATAAGGAAAAATAAAACTATTGCACCAAGGGCCATAGTTCCACCAATGGTAGTTAAGTCGCTAAAAAGTTGTAGTGGAGCATTTAGATTGAAATTCATAATACTATCTCCTGCTATCACACTTATATTATGTGTTTGAGAAGAACTTATGGTTGTAGTATCCGAATACAGCGTTATGCCCTCATCTTCATCATCAGCAGTAGATTGAGCTGTAATGGGAAACATAACAAAAAGCGAAACTATAGCTAGGGCTAAAAATCTTCTTATCATTGCTTTATCGTTTTTTTTTCTACTTTTCTTCCTCTTTAGAGCCCTTTATTAGGCTAGAGAAAGGGAAAATCCTAGGCAAATTTAACAACAAAAGGGAAAACTTACTAATTTTGCACCTAATATATAATACTTTAGCTATGGTTTTCAAGTATGATTTTTTAGTTATTGGTGCAGGTGTAGCAGGAATGAGTTATGCCCTTAAGATTGCTAGAGCACATAAGGGAAAGACGTGCATCATTTGCAAAACTACTTTAGATGAGGCAAATACACGATTTGCTCAAGGTGGTGTTGCATCCGTTACAGACCTAAAGGTTGATAATTTTGAAAAGCATATTGAAGATACAATAATAGCAGGAGATTTTATTGGTGACCGCAAGGCCGTAGAACTCGTAGTATATAACGCACCCGCACAAATAAGTGAATTTGTTAAGTGGGGAGTTAATTTCGATAGGAAAAAAGATGGAGACTTTGATCTTCATCGTGAGGGAGGCCACTCAGAATTTAGAATTCTTCACCACGCTGATGATACCGGTGCGGAAATACAACGTGGCATGATGGAGGCCGTAAGAAATACCCCTAATATAGAGGTAAAAGAAAATCATTTTGCCGTAGAGATTATCACCCAACATCATTTAGGTGTTGAGGTAACAAGACGCACCGAAGATATTTATTGCTATGGAGCTTATGTCCTTAATCCCGACACAGGAAAGGTTGACACCTACCTAAGCAAAGTAACGCTTATGTGTACTGGCGGTTGCGGAGCCGTATATCAGACAACAACTAATCCCGTGATATCCACCGGTGATGGCGTTGCTATGGTATATAGAGCAAAGGGAACAGTCCAGGATATGGAGTTTGTGCAGTTTCATCCCACAGCACTATATAGCCCTGGAGAGACTCATCCAGCATTCCTTATTACCGAGGCAATGCGTGGCTATGGAGGCGTTCTAAAACTTCCTACAGGAAAGACCTTTATGGAAAATTACGATGAGCGTTTATCTCTAGCTCCACGTGATATTGTAGCTAGAGCTATAGACAAAGAAATGAAGACACATGGTATTGATCATGTCTGCTTGGATGTTACCAATAAAGATCCTCAAGAAACAAAAAAACATTTCCCCAATATTTACAATAAGTGTCTTTCATTAGGTATAGATATAACGAAAGATTATATACCGGTTAGACCCGCTGCCCATTATATGTGTGGAGGAATAAAAGTAGACCTTAATGGAGAGTCTTCAATACACCGCCTTTATGCTATTGGAGAATGCTCTTGTACAGGTCTTCATGGCGGTAATCGTCTAGCTAGTAACTCGCTAATCGAGGCTATTGTCTATGCTGATGCAGCAGCAAAACACTGTCTTAAACATGTAGATGAGTATGACTTTAATGAAAAAATCCCAGAATGGAATGATGAAGGAATCATGACCAACGAGGAGCAAGTCCTTATAACTCAAAGCATAAAGGAAGTTGGACAGTGTATGACCAATTACGTAGGTATTGTCCGCAGCGACTTAAGATTAAAGCGCGCTTGGGATCGTCTTGATTTATTATACGAGGAAACAGAGGCTCTTTTTAAGCGCGTAAAGGCAAGCAAAGATATTTGTGAGTTAAGAAATATGATTAATGTAGGCTACCTTATTACTCGTCAAGCTATTGAAAGAAAGGAGTGCCGTGGCCTACACTACACTATTGATTATCCTAATCACGCCTATGACGAT
>JAJQAI010000080.1 GCA_021203915.1 Prevotella sp.
GCCTACACTTTCTCTAAAGAGGATGGAACCCTTGAGGGTGTTAGCCTAGGAAAAACGGAATACCATTTTAAAGGAGGCCCAAAATTCTTTGCTTATCGAAGAGCAGACCGCTCATTTGATCAGTTCTATAACCATGATGATAGCGAGGCTGAAAAGAAAAAGACCACATATACAGAATATGAAGATCAAGGGAAGTTCATCGGATTAAGCGTTGATGAGAATGCACCTAAAGACACTATTATAGTAAACGTAGAATATGCTCTTGGCTCACTTCAAAAAGCCCAGTGGCATATTGCCTTAGATGGTGGCTGTCGGCTTGTCTATACATATGTCTTTAATGGCGTTGTTGACCTTATGGGTATAAAGTTTGACTTACCCGAAGCAGAGGTAAAAGCCAAACAATGGTTAGGCGATGGACCTTCAAGAGTATGGAAAAACCGTCTGCATGGTCCACAACTCGGCATTTGGGAAAACGACTATAATGATCCAATACCAGGAGAAAGCTTTGATTATCCAGAGTTTAAGGGATATTTCTCTAATGTTCAGTGGATGAAGCTTAAGACAACATCGGGTACAATAACAATTTGTCCAAACCCAGATAAGGATTACGTAGGCATTTATCAACCTCGTGATGGACGTGATGAACTTCTTTACACCCTACCTGAAACTGGCATTAGTTTAATGCAAGTTCTCCCTGCTGTACGCAACAAGGTAAACACAACAGACCTCAATGGTCCATCGGCTCAACCTGTATGGGCTAAGGGAAGCTATACGGGCGAGGTGACTTTACACTTTGGCAATTAGCCATTTAATCTCCTAACAATGATAAATATTCTTGTCTAAAATACAAAGAGCAAGTCATATAATTCTATCATCCCCCAAAAAACATGAAAAAGTTTATACTTATCCTTATAATATGTGTTTTGTCAATAAAAGGGCAAGCAGCAACACCTTTTTTAGATGATAATCAAGGGTGGTATGATGCACTGTCATCTCCTAACAAGCAAGCTAAACCTTGGACTTTTTGGTACTGGATGTATGGTTGCGTTACTAGTGAGGGTATAAGGGCAGACCTTAATGCCATGAAAGATGCTGGTATTGTCGGCTTTTATTTAATGCCAATAAAGGACACATCGGACGCTCCAGAATATGAAGGAACGGCTCGACAGCTATCCCAAGAGTGGTTCAAGATGATAGATACAACATTTTCCTTATCTGATAGCTTAGGGCTTGAGATGGGAATACATTTCTCTGATGGTTTTGCTCTTGCTGGTGGTCCCTGGATAACTCCAGAAGAGTCCATGCAGAAAGTGGTTTGGAGTGACACTATAATTTCTGGTGGAAAAAGAAATGTACAGCTTTTTCAACCTACATCTTTTGAGGGGTACTATGAAGATATTGCCGTTTATGCATATCCTGCTTTTTATGAAGATTCATCTAAGCCAAAAGTATCTGTAGATCTTCCACTTTCTACTTCTGAGCCTACGGATATAGTGATGAGTTATGATAAGCCTTTTACTCTTCGTAGAGTTCAGATTATAACAGGAAATAACAATTATCAAGCCCATCGCTTTAAGATATATTCATCCCAAGATGGTACTAATTATACATTTATAAAGGAAATCACGCCCGCTCGTCAGGGGTGGCAAAATACTGATGCATATGCAACATATGCTATTCCTACAACAACGGCTAAATACTTTAAGTTCTTTTGGACTCCTGAAGGGAGCGATCCAGGCTCAGAGGATATGGATGCAGCTAAATGGAAGCCCAACCTTAAAATCGCTAATATCATCTTAGGCTCGGAGCCAGTTATTGATGGTTATGAGGGAAAGTCCGGAATTGTTTGGCGAGTATCAAAATATTTTGGCATAGAAGATGATGAATGCGTTAAAAAAGAAGATATTATTGACCTAACAAAGGAGTTTTTAGCCTCAAAGGCTGAAAATAAGCCTCTTGAGGTAAATCTTCCTAAGGGTAAATGGCATATACTTCGTATGGGACACACCTCAACTGGTCACACCAATGCTACAGGTGGTGGAGCTAAAGGTCTTGAATGTGATAAATTCTCTCGTGGACCAATTGATAAACAATTTGATGGTTGGTTCTCTTCAATTTATAACCATGTCCCAAAAGATGTTGCTAAAAGAGTTTTAACTCGTCTTCATGTTGATAGTTGGGAATGTGGAAGTCAGAATTGGAGCGAGGATTTTGCAAATGAATTTGAAAAAAGAAGAGGTTATAACCTTTTGCCTTGGCTACCACTTTATGCTGGAGTTCCAATTTCTTCAGCTGAAAAGTCCGAAGAAGTTCTTCGTGATGTAAGACTAACTATTGCCGAACTTATAGATGAGGTTTTCTTTGATGAAGTTGAAAAATTAGCTCGTTGTTATGATTGCAAACTTTCAACTGAATGCGTTGCTCCCACAATGGTTAGTGATGGACTACTTCACTATAAACATGCTGATTACCCAATGGGAGAATTTTGGCTAAATAGCCCTACTCACGATAAGCCTAATGATATGCTTGATGCTATTAGTGGAGCACATATCTATGGTAAAAACTTTATACAGGCAGAAGGATTTACAGAAGTTCGTGGCACATGGGATGAACACCCCGGAATGCTTAAAGCCTTGCTTGATAGAAATTACTGTCTTGGTATTAATAGTATAGTTTTCCATGTAAACACTTTAAATCCATGGCTAGACCGCTCTCCCGGAATGACTCTTGATGGTATTGGAACATTTTTCCAACGTGATAATACCTGGTGGAGGGAAATGCCTAGTTTTACTTCTTACATATCACGCTGCCAGGCATTACTTCAATATGGAGAACCTGTAGTGGACCTTGCCGTTTACATAGGAGATGAAATACCCCGTCGCTCTATTCTTCCAGAACGTCTTATTACTACACTTCCTGGGCTATTTGGTAGGGAGGCAATAAATAAAGAAAATGAAAGACTTTCAAACCAAGGTCAACCAATAGAGATAAGTCCCGTGGGAGTCACTCACACAAAAAACATGACTAAGGCTGATATGTGGACAAATCCACTTAAAGGTTACCACTATGACTCCTTTAATCATGATGTACTTGATAGTGCAGAAATAGAAAATGGTGAACTCCTCACAAAGGATGGGATGAAGTATTCTATTTTTGTTGTACCTCAAGAAAGGAAAATGAATCCAGATAGGATTGTTAATTGTTGGGATAAGATAGACTCATTAGAGGCTAAAGGACTTAAAGTAATTAGAACGGCTTGGGAAAAAGAAGATCTTTCTTCACTTGGAATTGGGCGCGATATTATTTTGCCCGATGGGCTTGACTTTACTCATCGAAAGGCAAAGGATGCTGATATTTATTTTATAAGCAATCAACTTGAAA
>JAJQAI010000043.1 GCA_021203915.1 Prevotella sp.
CCTGGATTATACCATTGATGTGTTCCGTGAGATTGATGAAAACGAGGCTGACGAGGACATCTATTTGGATGAGTTTGCCGATGAGATTGACGAGTGGATAATTGAGGCAATAAAGGGTATTGGCCTTGATACGGCTAAGGCTGTAATAAATGCCCCGAGAGAGTTACTTGTAGAAAAGGCCGATTTAGAAGAGGAGACCGTTGACAACATATTAAAGATACTCAAGGCAGAGTTTGAATAATTTTTTTCTAAAAAGAAGTATGAGCATAAGATTAAGCAAGGCAATTAGCGAGCTAAACATAGGACTCCAGACGGCAGTGGAGTTCCTAAAGAAGAAAAGTGGCTTGGGTGAGGTTAGAGAAAATCCAAGCTTTAAGCTTAGTGATGAGCAGTATGGTGCTTTAGTAGAGGCTTTCAAGTCTGATAAGGAAGCAAGAAATCAAGTTGGCAAACTTTTTACTAAGCATCCAAAAGAGAAAAAACGTCCTCAAGAGCAAAAAGAGCCAGTCTCTCAAGAGGTTATCAAAGCAACACCACAGCAAAGCTATAAGCCAGTGGGTAAGATAAACCTTGATGAACTTGGCCGTAAGCCAAAAGCTCCTACTTCAGAAAATAAAGCCGATGAGAAGCTTGAAGAAAAGCCTGCCGTAAATGCACCTCAAAAAGAAGAAAAAGAGGAAGCAAAAGAAAAGATTGATACTGCCCCCGAAATAGAGGAAACTTCAAGTAAAGAAACTGAGGTTCCCCCTACAGAAGTTGAGACGGAAGAAGTATCTTTACAGGAGAGTCAAAAGGATGAGACATCCTCTGATGGCGATGTCTTCACGTTAAATAGCGAAAAGGGTATTTCTACAAAAGTTAATGTAGTTGGAAAGATTAATCTTGACGCGATAAACCAAAGTACTCGACCTAAGAAAAAAACTAAAGAGGAACGTCGTCAAGAACGTGAAGGAAAACCCCAACAAGCGGGGGCTGAGGGGAAAAAGAAACGTTCACGTATAACTAAGGAACGCGTCAATATTGATCAAGCCCTTAAGCAGGGTAACACCATGCAAACTGCACCTGCTCGTGTAGCAGAAAAGGATAATTCTTCTAAGAAAAAGAATAGTAAACGTAATCATAAGCCTCTAGAGGTTAATGAAGTTGATGTTGCTCGACAAGTAAAGGAAACTCTTGCCCGTCTAACTAGTAAAGGACAAAACAAAAAAGGTGCTAAGTACAGAAAGGAAAAACGTGAAGCTGTTCAAGAGCATATAAAAGAACTCCGTGAAGAAGAACAAGCTGAAAGCCAGATATTAAAAATTACAGAGTTCGTTACAGTGAGCGAACTAGCTAGTATGATGAACGTATCGGTCAATCAAGTAATTGGTACGTGTATGAATCTCGGTATAATGGTATCTATCAATCAACGTCTAGATGCCGAAACTATCAACATCGTAGCAGACGAATTTGGCTTTAAGACCGAATATGTAAGTGCTGAGGTTTCAGAGGCGATAACAGAAATCGAGGACAGTGAAGATGATTTGGTATCACGTGCTCCAATAGTTACTGTTATGGGACATGTTGACCACGGAAAAACATCCCTTCTTGACCAAATTCGTAATTCTAATATCATAGCCGGTGAGGCTGGTGGTATTACTCAGCACATAGGTGCTTATAGTGTTACCCTTTCAGATGGGAGAGAGATTACTTTCCTTGACACCCCTGGTCATGAAGCCTTCACTGCAATGCGTGCTCGTGGAGCTCAAGTTACAGATATTGCAATTATCATTGTTGCTGCAGATGATAGTGTTATGCCTACTACTCGTGAGGCAATAGCCCATGCGCAAGCAGCTGGAGTTCCTATGGTCTTTGCCATTAACAAGATTGATAAGCCAGGAGCTAATCCCGATAAGATTAGAGAGGACCTAGCCAATATGAATCTCCTTGTCGAGGAGTGGGGCGGAAAATACCAGTGTCAAGAAATTAGTGCTAAAAAAGGTACTGGCGTAGAAGAACTCCTTGAGAAGGTTCTTCTTGAAGCAGAAATGTTAGAACTTAAGGCCAATCCTAATCGTAAAGCAACTGGAAGTGTTATAGAGTCCTCACTTGATAAGGGTAGAGGTTATGTATGCACAGTTTTGGTTAGCAATGGTACACTGAGGTTAGGTGATTATATAATTGCAGGAACGAGTTATGGACGTGTAAAAGCTATGTTCAATGAGCGTGGTCAGCGTATTGATTTTGCTGCACCTGCTGAGCCTGCAATCATCTTAGGACTTAATGGAGCTCCAACGGCTGGAGATTCATTCCATATATTAGATTCAGAACAAGCCGTTCGTGATATAGCCAATAAACGCTTGCAACTGCAGCGTGAACAAGGCTTGCGTACTCAAAAACGTCTTACATTAAGTGATATAAGCCATCGTATCGCTCTTGGTTCATTTAAAGAACTCAATATCATTGTAAAGGGTGATACTAACGGAAGTATTGAGGCCTTGAGTGACTCGTTTATCAAACTCTCTACAGAAAAGATTAAGGTCAATGTAATACATAAGGCCGTAGGACAAATTTCTGAAAATGACGTAACGCTTGCCGATGCCTCTGATGCTATTATCGTTGGATTCCAAGTGCGTCCATCTTCAGCTGCAAGAAAACAAGCTGATCAAGCAGGTGTTGAGATTAATACATATTCTGTTATTTACGATGCTATAGAGGATGTCAAATCCGCTATGGAAGGTATGCTTGATAAGGAAAAGAAAGAGGTTGTAACTGGTCAAGTTGAAGTACGCGAAGTATATCATATATCGAGAGTCGGTACTGTAGCTGGAGCTTATGTAACAGAAGGCAAAGTTCATCGTACAGATAAGGTTCGCGTAGTTCGTGATGGAATTGTTGTCCATACTTGTGATATCAATGCTCTTAAGCGTTTTAAAGACGATGTTAAGGAAGTAGGTGCAAACTTCGAGTGCGGTATTAGTCTTGTTAATTATAATGATGTACAAGCTGGTGACATCTTAGAGACCTTTACTGAAATTGAAGTAAGTCAAAAACTTTAAGAAATAGCCTCTATATATCGAAGAAATGGGCGAAAAGTATTGGTAAAGATGTCCTTTCGTCCCATATAAGAGCTAAAAAGAAGTAAAGACAGCAGGAGCGATTTTTATTTGAATGTAGCAGTCTTTTATGGCAACTTTTGATGCACATTGCTTAGGAGCAACCATAAAAGATATTGGTATGGATTATATCAAATATGAGGACCGCATTGAGATATTGAATGCTGACGGTCTTTAAGGTAAAGCACTTTCAGAAAATCCCCCAATAGTTAACGATTATTTCAACCCTATTATAGCTAGAACATTGATTTAAGCTTTCTTAATTGCTTATTT